>NZ_JBHSIR010000020.1:0-20589 GCF_042653605.1 Pseudonocardia sp. GCM10023141 | reverse complement strand
CGGCGGCGGCAGCGGCGGACTCGGCGGCGCGCCGGCGCGCCCGGCTCTGCTCCATCACCAGCTCGGGATCACCCGGTTGGCCGTACGGCGCGCCGTTGCCGTGGGCCGCGCCATTGCTGTAGGGCGCGCCATGTGGCGCGTTCGGGGCACCGGTGGGACGGCCGTCGGCCATCACCGCGCCCGGGCCGAATGCTGCGGGCGCAGCATCCTCCGGGACGTCACCCGCCCCGGCAACGCGCCGCCCGTTTGCGACATCACCGACCATGGCTAGCTCCCCCTCGCGCCGGTACTGGCCGACCGGTCGTCTTCCGTACAACGACGGACCTGGGCGGAAGGCGCGGTCGAATGCCCGTTCTCGAGCGCAACTGTGGCGCCCATCACACTCGTCCGAGTGAAAGTTGCGCGTAACTGGCCAGTACCCGTCCCAGAGCGTGAGCGGGTGCGGTGCCGCGGCCGAGCCCCAGATCGACCGCGGCGTCGAACACCCGCTGGTTGCGGGCCGCGGCGATGATCGCCGCGTCGAGGAAGCGCGGGTGCGGGATCAGGCGCGCCAGCACGGCGCCGTCGCGGTGGTGGGTGCCGAAGGTGTGGTGCATCGCCCGCCGGTGCTCGGACCCGGCAGCAGCACCGAGCAGCGCCGCCCGTCCGGCCAGCACGCCGGAGGCCACGGCGTCGAAGATGCCCTCCCCGGTGAGCGGGTTGACCAGCGCTGCGGCGTCACCGACGAGCAGGACGCGACCGTCGGGATGGTGGCGGGGACCGATCGAGAGCGGCAGGTGATGGGCCCGCACCGTCTCGGGCTCCGGGTCGTGGCCGGGCAGCAGCGCCGCCATCGCGGCGAGCATCTCCTGTCGGGAGCCACCGCCGCGCTTGTCGAACACCCCGAACCCGACGTTCGAGCCGCCCCCGGCGATCGGGAACGACCACGCGTAGGCCGGGTACCTCCCCCGGGCGAACTCGATCACCAGCGCGTCCGGGTCGACGGTGCTGGGCGCGTACCCGCGGATCGCGACGGCGGTGGCGGTCGGAGGCGTGCGCGGGGCGCCGAGCAGGCGGCGCACCGTCGAGTTGGCGCCGTCGGCACCGATCACGGTGCGGGCGGCGAACGTGTCGTCGAGCACCACCCGGTCGGCGAGCACCTGCATGCCGCGGACGCGGTGGCGGTGCAGCTTCGCCCCGCGGTCGACGGCCGCGGCCACCAGGTGGGCGTCGAACACCGCCCGCGGGATCACGTGGTTGGGACGCGCGCAGGTGCGGGCCACGACGCGCCCACCGGGGCTGCGCAGCACCATCCCGGGCACTGCCGGCCCGAGCGATCGCACGCCCGGCACCCCGAGCGCGTCGAGCAGCTCCAGCACGTGCGCGGCGATGCCGTCACCGCAGGTCTTGTCGCGGGGGAAGTCCGCCGCGTCGAGCAGGGCGACGCTGGCGTCCGGGCGCAGCTGCAGGACCCGCAGTGCGGCCGCGGCGCCCGCGGGCCCGGCCCCCACCACGGCGACGTCGACGATCTCGTGCACCCGTCAAGGTGTACGCGACAGGTTCTCGAGCCGCTCGGACGGGGTGCTCCCGCCGCTCAGTCCAACAGCGCATCCAGGAGCTGTTGCTCCTCGTCCGCGACGTAGCCGGCGTAGTAGGTGTGCAGCGTCCGGCGGGCCAGTCGCGATGCGCGCTGGCCGTCGCGGCTGCGCACGGCGTCGAGCACCTCGGTGTGGTGGCCGAGCGACTCGACCATGAGGTCGCGCCGGTCGGCGGCGTGGGCGATCTTGTGGGAGATCAGCCCCAGGACGACTCCCCGCACGACCTCGCCGCACACCTGGATCAGGGTGCTGCGGCTGGCGCGGGCCACCACCTCGTGGAAGGCGACGTCGGCGCGGCTGAACGCCTCGTAGCCCTCGTCGATCGCCGCCGCCATGGCGGCCAGTGCGGCGTCCATCTCGGCCAGCTCCGCGGCACTGGCCAGCCGGGCGGCGAGCTGGTTGGCCGAGCCCTCCAGCAGCATCCGGAACTGCACGAGCTCGCCGAGCCCGACGCCCTCCACCCGCACCATCCGGGAGATCGACTTGCGCAGCGTCTCCGGTGCGAACGGCATGATCTCGGGCCCGCGGGGGTCGCCAGGGCGCGAGCGCACCATCCCACCGCTCTCCAGCACCCGCAGCGCCTCGCGCACGGTGGAGCGGCCCACCGCGAACTGCGCCATCATCTCGCGCTCGCTGGGCAGCCGTTCGCCCGCGACGAGCTGGCCGCGCAGCACGCGGTCCTCGACCTGCTCGACGATGCGCTCGTAGGCCCGCACCGGGCGGACGGGCTCGAACGGTGGCGACTCCGGCAACGTCGATCAGCCTCCCCGGTGTTTGCGATTGACCTGTGTCGGACCCCGTGTCAGGGTGACGCCGCACTGAGGCTACTGGTCTGACCAGCCTTCGAGAGGATCTTCTGGTGAGTCGATCGCACTTCCGTACCGCGGTGGCGCTACTCGCCGGAGCGGTCCTTGCCGCCACGGCCGCCTGCTCCGCGGGCTCCACTGCCCAGGGTTCGGGGACCCAGGGCACCCAGGGCCCCGGTGCCAACGCGGCCCTGACCATCGGCCTCACCGCGGAGCCCGCCAACCTCGACTTCACGAAGACCGACGGTGCGGCCATCCCCGAGGCGCTGCTGGTCAACGTGTACGAGGGCCTCGTCAAGATCGACCAGGACACCGGCAAGATCGTGCCGGCGCTGGCCGAGTCCTGGACGGTCAGCCCGGACGGCCTCACCTACGACTTCACGCTGCGCCAGGGCGTCACGTTCTCCAACGGGCAGCCCTTCACCGCGAGCGACGTCAAGTTCAGCATCGAACGCGTCAAGTCCGCCGACTGGACCGTCTCGCTGAAGTCGGGCATGTCGGTGGTCTCGTCGGTGACGGCGGTGTCGCCGACCCAGGCCCGGGTCGTGCTCAGCCAGCCCAGCAACAACTGGCTGTTCCGCATGACCACGCGCATCGGCGCGATGTTCAGCCCGTCCGGTATCGCCGACCTGGCCAACAAGCCGGTGGGCACCGGGCCCTACGAGGTCACGGCGTTCCGCCACGGCGACGCGCTGGAGCTGACGGCCCGCGCGAACTACTGGGGCACCAAGCCGGCGATCGGCAAGGTGACCCTGCGGTACTTCAAGGACGCGACGGCCGCCACCAACGCGCTGCTCACCAAGGGCATCGACGTGATCGGCACCGTCCAGGCGCCCGAATCACTGGCCCAGTTCACCAGCGACAAGCGGTTCCAGGTGATCGAGGGCACCACCAACGGCGAGGTCGTGCTCGCCATGAACAACACCCCGACCGCGCCCACCGGCGACGTCCGGGTCCGGCAGGCCATCGCGATGGCGATCGACCACAAGGCGCTGCTCGACACGGCCTGGGCCGGGCGCGGTGCCCTGATCGACAGCATGGTGCCGCCGACCGACCCCTGGTACGAGCCGCTGCCCGACGTCACGCCGTACAACCCGGACGCCGCGCGCAAGCTGCTCGCCGAGGCCGGCAAGCCCGCGCTGAAGCTGCGCTTCCGGATCGCCAACCTGCCCTACGCCGTGGCGTCGGCACAGGTGGTGCAGAGCCAGCTCAAGGCCGTGGGCATCGACGCGCAGATCGAGCCGATGGAGTTCCCGGCGCAGTGGTTGCAGCAGGTGTTCAAGAACGCCGACTACGACCTGTCGATCGTCTCGCACGTCGAGCCGCGCGACATCTCCACGTTCGGCGACCCCAGCTACTACTGGCGCTACGACAACAAGCAGGTCGCGGCGCTGCTGGCCCAGGCCGACAGCGGTCCGGCCGACCAGCAGGTGGCCACGATGAGGCAGGTGGCGCGCACCATCGCGCAGGACGCGGCGGCCGACTGGCTGTTCCTGCTGCCCAACCTCATCGTGGCGACCACCGACGTGAAGGGGCTGCCGAAGAACCGGATCGGTGAGGCGCTGGACCTGACGACCCTCTCGCGCGCCTAGTGATCGTCTCGCTGGCGCGCCGGGTCGCCATCTTCGTCGTCAGCCTGCTGGTCGCCTCGGTCGTCGTGTTCCTGTTCATGGCGGTGCTGCCCGGCGACCCGGCGCGGGTGGCGCTGGGCGTCAGCGCCACCGACGACGCGGTCGCGTCGCTGCGGGCGGAGTTCGGCATCGACCGGCCGCTGCCGGTGCAGTACCTGGACTGGGTCGGCGGGCTGCCCACGGGCGACTTCGGCCGCTCCTACGTCACGCACTCCGACATCGGGCCGCAGGTCCTCGACCGGCTGCTGGTCACGACCTGGCTGGTGCTGACGGGCATGGTCGTGTCGATCGTGGTGGCGGTGCCGCTGGGCGTCGTCGCCGCGGTGCGCCACCGGCGCCCCAGCGGCACGATCATCTCCGGGCTGTCTCAGGTGGGCGTCGCGGTACCGAGCTTCCTGGCCGGGATCCTGCTGGTCACGGTGTTCGCGGTGCGGCTGGGCTGGCTGCCGTCGGGCGGGTGGACGCCGCCCGCACAGGACCCCGGCGCGTTCGTGCGCGGGCTGATCCTCCCGGCGCTCGCGCTCGGGCTGGTGCAGGCCGCGGTGCTCACCCGCTACGTCCGCTCCGCCGTGCTCGACGTCCTCGGCGAGGACTACCTGCGCACCGCGCGCTCCAAGGGCCTCACCCCGGGCCGCGCGCTGGTGCGCCACGGGCTGCGCAACGCCGCCGTCCCGGTCGTCACGGTGCTGGGGCTGCAGCTCGCGACGCTGCTCATCGGCGCCGTCGTGATCGAGCGGGTGTTCGTGATCCCGGGCCTGGGCAGCCTGCTGCTCGACGGGGTCGCCAACCGCGACCTGCTGCTCGTGCAGGGCGTCGTGATCGTGCTGGTGCTGGCGGTGCTGATCGTCAACTTCGTGGTCGACATCCTCTACACCGTGCTGGACCCGCGGCTGCGGAGGAGCACGTGAGGCGCGGGCCGGGCGCCAGCACGCTCACCGGCGGTGTCATCGTCGGTGTCGTGGTGCTCACCGCGCTCGTCTCGTTCGTCTGGACGCCCTACGACGCGATCCAGATCGACGCGACGGCCCGGATGGCCTCCCCCGGCGCGGCCCACTGGCTGGGCACCGACGTGTTCGGGCGCGACGTGGTCAGCCAGCTCATGGTGGGCTCGCGCACCACGCTGTTCGTCGGCGTGGTGGCCGTCGGGATCGCCGCGGTGATCGGCACGCCGCTGGGCGTGCTGGCCGGGATGGCCCCGCGCTGGCTGGGCGAGCTGGTGATGCGCGGCAACGACCTGGTGCTGGCCTTCCCCGCGCTGCTGCTCGCGATCATGTTCGGCGCGGTGTTCGGCCCGAGCACGCTGACGGCGATGGTCGCGATCGGCATCGCGACGATCCCGTCGTTCGCCCGGCTGGCCCGCAGCGGCACGATGCAGGTGCTCGCCACCGAGTACGTGCTTGCGGCCCGGGCCGCCGGCCGCCCGCGCCCGGCCATCGCGCTGCGCCACGTGCTGCCCAACACCGCGGGGCTGCTGCTCGTGCAGGCGTCGGTGTCGTTCGCGATCGCCGTGCTGGCCGAGGCGGCACTGTCGTTCCTCGGTTTCGGCACCCGCCCGCCGACGCCGTCGTGGGGGCGGATGCTGCAGGAGTCGCAGCAGGTCCTCTACGTGCACCCGGAGCTGGCACTGTGGCCGGGACTCGCGATCGCGCTGGCCGTGCTCGGCTTCAACCTGCTCGGCGACGGGCTGCGCGACCGGTTCGACCCGAAGCTGGAGCGCCGGTGAGCGCGGGGTCGGCACCGACGCTGCAGGTCAGGGGCCTGAGCGTGGGGACGTCCGCCCTCACGCTGGTCTCCGACGTCGCGTTCGAGGTCGCCGCGGGCGAGCGGGTCGGGCTGATCGGCGAGTCCGGTTCGGGCAAGTCACTCACCGCCCTGGCGGTGGCCGGGCTGCTGCCCGACGGCGTGCGCGCCACCGGTTCGGTGCGCCTCGCCGGCGTCGACCACGACCTCGTCGGCGCGTCGGAGCCGCAGCTCGCGAAGGTGCACGGCGCCGCGCTGACCATGGTCTTCCAGGAGCCGATGACCGCGCTCAACCCCGTGCAGCGCGTCGGCGACCAGGTTGGCGAGGTGATGTTGCTGCACCGCACCCACCCGGATCGGCGAGCGGCGCGCGCGGCGGCGATCGAGATGCTCGCGCGCGTCCGGCTCCCCGATCCGGCCCGCGCCGCCCGCGCCTACCCGCACCAGCTCTCCGGCGGCCAGCGCCAGCGCGTCATGATCGCGATCGCGCTGGCCAACGACCCCGCGGTGCTGCTGTGCGACGAGCCCACCACCGCGCTCGACGTCACCGTGCAGGCGCAGGTGCTCGACCTCATCGTCTCCGGGGTCGCGGCCCGCGACGCCGCGCTGCTGTTCATCACCCACGACCTCGCGGTGGTCGCCACCGTCTGCGAACGTGTCATGGTCATGTACGGCGGCCGGATCGTCGAGACCGGCCCGGTGGCCGAGGTCTTCACCGCACCGCGCCACCCCTACACGCGCGGGCTGCTCGACGCCTCCGACCTGGCGGTGAGCGACGCCGGGCGGCTGCGTACCATCCCGGGCACCGTGCCTGCCGCCGGCCGGTTCCCGGACGGGTGCGTGTTCCGCAACCGCTGCGCCCATGCCACGCCCGAGTGCGCGGTGCCGCCGGCGTGGAGCCCGCGGCCCGCCGAGGGCGGGTACGCCTGCTGGCACCCGGTGGGTGCCCATGCCTGAGTCGCCGAACCCGTTGCTCAGCGTGCGCGAGGTCCACCGCCGCTACCGCCGCCCCCGAACGTCGCTGTTCGGTGCGCGCCCCGAGGTGCACGCGCTGCGCGGTGTCACGTTCGACGTGGCCGCGGGGCAGCGGTTCGGGATCGTCGGCGAGTCGGGCTCGGGCAAGTCGACGCTGATCCGGCTGCTCTGCGGGCTGGACTCCCCCACCGCGGGCACCATCACGTTCAACGGCCGCGACGTCGGCGGGCAGCCGGAACGCCGCCTGGGGTTCCTGCGCGACGAGGTGCAGGTGGTCTTCCAGGACCCGATGGGTTCACTGGACCCCCGGATGCGGGTACGCGACATCGTGGCCGAACCGCTCGCCCGCAAGCGCGGCGTCGACGTGCCCGCGCGGGTGCGCGAGCTGCTCGACGCGGTCGGGCTGCCCGCCGACGCCGCCGACCGCTATCCCCACCAGTTCTCCGGCGGCCAGCGCCAGCGCATCTCGATCGCC
The DNA here is from genome assembly GCF_042653605.1 of Pseudonocardia sp. GCM10023141. Classification (NCBI taxonomy): domain Bacteria; kingdom Bacillati; phylum Actinomycetota; class Actinomycetes; order Pseudonocardiales; family Pseudonocardiaceae; genus Pseudonocardia; species Pseudonocardia sp. GCM10023141. The sequence goes on along the minus strand of NZ_JBHSIR010000020.1, from coordinate 13,385 downwards.
CGCGCGCTCGCGCCACGGCCGTCGGTGCTGGTGGCCGACGAGCCGGTCAGCGCGCTGGACGTGTCGGTGCGCGCGCAGATCCTCAACCTGCTCACCGACCTCGCCGAGGCCTACGAGCTGACGCTCGTGTTCGTCTCGCACGACCTCGCGGTGGTGCGCCACGTCTGCGACACGATCGCGGTGATGCACGACGGCGCGATCGTCGAGCTGGGTCCGGCCGCCCGGGTGGCCGACGCACCCGAGCATCCGTACACGCAGCGGCTGGTGGCGGCCGTCCCCACGATCAGGGCGGCTCTGGCCGGACGCACCGCGGCCGATCTCGCCCACGGGAACCCGGTGCAGGAGAACACATGACCTTCCCCGTCGACGAGCGATCCGTCGTGGAGCTGACCCAGGCGCTGGTGCGCCTGCGCACCGTCAACGAGCCGGGGCTCGGGGAGGCCCCGGCCGCTGAGCTCGTGGCGGCGACGATGCGCGGGTTCGGCTGGGAACCGGAGATCACCGAGGTGGCGCCGGGTCGGCCCAACGTCGTCGCGGTCGTCGAGGGCGGGCAGCCCGGCCCGACGCTGATGTTCGAGGGCCACACCGACGTCGTCACCGAGGGCGACCTGGACCGCTGGACCGTCGACCCGTACGGCGCCGAGATCCGCGACGGCAGGCTGTACGGCCGCGGGTCGGCCGACATGAAGTCAGGTGTGGCCGCGATGATCCACGCCACCCGCGCGCTGCAGCTCGCCGGCCCGTTCCCCGGCCGCGTGCTCGTGTGCGCGCTGGTGGACGAGGAAGGGCTGATGCTGGGCGCGAAGCAGTTCGCCACCACCGCGGTCGCCGCAACCGTCGGCGGCGCGATCATCTGCGAGCCCGAGGAGGGCGAGATCTGCACGTCGGCGAAGGGCGCGGTGCGCGTGCGCGTCGACCTGCTGGGTGCGATGGCGCACGGCGCGATGCCCCAGCACGGCCGCAACCCGGTGGCGCCGCTGGGACGGCTGCTCGTCGCGCTCGCCGGGCTGCAGGAGCGGCTGCAGGCCGAGCACGGCGTCCACGAGCACCTCGGGCCGGTCTACCTGACGCCGACGGTGCTGCGGGCGGGCGCGCTCGACCAGATCAACGTGATCCCCGCGCGGGCCACGGTCGCGATCGACGCGCGGACGATCCCCGGAGTCGATCACGCGCTGCTCGTGAGCAGCATCGCCGCGCTCGCCGAGGAGGCGGGCGCACCCGACGGCGTCACCGCGCAGGTCACGGTCGTCGACGACCGGCCGTGCGTGGAGATCGCGCCCGACCACCCGCTCGTCGTCGCGCTGGCGGGGGCGCACGAGAAGGTGGCGGGCGAGCCGGCCCGCTACGGCGGGGTGCCCGGCGCCACCGACGGCACGATCCTCACCCGCGACGCGGGCATCCCCACGGTCGTCTACGGGCCGGGAGGGAAGTGGATCGCGCACCAGGCCGACGAGTTCGTGGAGGTGGAGGACATCGTGCGGTGCACGCACATCTACGCGGAGGCCGCCGACCGGTTCCTGCGGTCATGACGGCGCCGTTCGAGCCCGACCCCGGATTGCAGGAAAGCCACTTTCCTGCAACGTCGTTGCGGCAAAGTGGCTTTCCTGCAACGGGGAGGACGCCGGCAGGCCTCCCCATCGGCGACAGCTGGGTGCCCGCCGCCACCACCGACGTCCGCTTCCCCTACGACGGCTCGGTGATCGGGCAGGCCCCCGTCGGCACCGTCGCCGACGCCCGGGCCGCGCTCGACGCCGCGGTCGCCGTCCGTCCCGCGGCGGCCGCGGTGGCGTCCCGGACCCGGCGCGACATCCTGCTGCGCACCCGCGACGCGCTCGCCGCCCGCCGCGGCGAGCTGGAGCAACTGCTGGTGCTCGAGACCGGCAAGCCGCTGATCGACTGCCGCATCGAGGTCGACCGCTCGCTCGTGACGCTCGAGGCGTCGGCGGAGGAGGTGTCGCGGCTGCACGGCGAGACCGTGCCGCTGGACCTGCTGCCGTCCGGCGATGGCCTGATCGGCTTCTGGACGCGCCGCCCGATCGGTGTGGTCATCGGGATCACCGGATTCAACTACCCGCTGCTGCTGGCCGCCCACAAGGCCGGTCCGGCGATCGCCGCCGGCTGCCCGATCGTGATCAAGCCCGCCCCGCAGACCCCGCTCGCCACGCTGTGGCTGGTGCACGAGCTGCGCGAGGCCGCGGTGGCGTGCGGGGCGCCCGCCGCGCTGGCGCAGCTGGTGACCGGCGGCGTCGATGTCGGGTCGACGCTGGTCACCGACCCCCGGATCGGTGCGGTGTCGTTCACCGGGTCGGCCGCGGTCGGGCACCGGATCGCGCGCGACGCCGCACCGCGCAAGGTGCTGCTGGAGCTGGGGTCCAACGCGGCGCTGGTCGTCGCCGCCGACGCCGACCTGGACGCGGCGGCGTCGGCGATCCTGCGCGGCGCGTTCTACGCGTCGGGGCAGGCGTGCATCTCGGTGCAGCGCGTGCTCGTCGAGGACGCGGTGGCCGACGCGCTGATCGACCGCCTCGCCGCGGGCCTGCCCGACGTCGCCGTCGGCGACCCGCGGGAGGAGGGCACGCGCGTCTCGGCCCTGATCGACACCGCGTCTCAGGAGCGGGTGGCGGCCTGGGTCGACGAGGCCGTCGCCGCGGGTGCGACGCGGATCGGTGACGTCCCGGCGATGCTGGTCGACGTCCCCGACGGTGTGCTCGCCTGGGACGAGGAGATCTTCGGCCCGGTCGTCTGCGTGCGTCGGGTGCCGGATCTCGACGCCGCGCTCGACGCCGTCAACGCGTCGCGCTACGGACTGCACGCCAGCGTCTTCACCTGCTCGCTGGCATCGACGTTCCGGGCGATCGACCGCCTGGAGGTCGGCGGCGTGGTGATCAACGAGGTGCCCGGCTTCCGCTCGGACACCATGCCCTACGGCGGCGTCAAGGACTCCGGTGCCGGCCGCGAGGGCCCGCGGTTCGCCGTGGAGGAACTGACCGTCACGCGCATGGCCGTCATCCGACCGGCCTGAATCGGGGGCACCTGATGGACTACACCCGGCTCTTCCGGCTCGACGGCCGCCGCGCCGTCGTCATCGGCGCGGGCAGCGGGATCGGCCGGGAGGCCGCGATGGCGCTCGCGACCCACGGCGCGGACGTGCTGTGCGCCGACCGGGACCTCGACGCCGCCATCGCGACCGCATCGGGCATCGGCCTGGCGGGGCTGCGAGCCACGGCCCACCACCTCGACGTGCTCGACCGCGCGGCCGTGCGGGCCGCGGGCACCGAGCTGGGGGCGGTCGACGTGCTGGTCTTCACCGCAGCCACCAACGTCCGCAAGCGGCTGCTGGCCTACGCCGACGACGAGTTCGACCGGGTGGTGGACCTCAACCTGCGGGCCTCGTTCGACCTGATCCGCGCGTTCGGCGGCCCGATGGCCGAGCGCGGTCGTGGCTCGATCATCGGCTTCTCGTCGATCCGCGCCGTCACCGTGGAGCCCGGGCAGGGCGTCTACGCGGCGACGAAGGCCGGGCTGGTGCAGCTGCTGCGCACCGCGGCGGCCGAGCTGGGCCCGCGCGGGGTGCGCGTCAACGCGATCGCGCCCGGGGTCGTCGAGACCCCGCTGACCGCGCAGATCCAGGCGGACCCGGAATGGCACGGCGCCTACGCCGCGAAGAGCGCGTTGGGGCGCTGGGCGCAGCCCGAGGAGCTCGCCGGGGCCGTGGTCTACCTGGCCTCGGACGCCGCGAGCTTCGTGACGGGCAGCGTGCTCACCGTCGACGGCGGCTGGACGGCCGTGGACGGGCGCTACGAGCCGCCGGGGTGAGCCCAGCCGGCGGGCTACCCGACGTCAGCAAGGTGGCCTTCCTGACGCTCAACGTCTGGAGGGCCACCCTGCTGACGTGGGGGATGGCGGGCCGGACCGGCTCCACCTCGGTCCCTGCCCACCGGAACGGCAACGGCTAGCCGATCACCCCCTCCCGGATCGCCAGCACCAGCAACGAGCCCCGGTCCGCCACACCGAGGCTGCGACCGAGCCGGCGCAGTGTCGTGCCGACGAGCACGTGCGGCAGGCCCAGCTGCCGTGCGATCTCCTCGTCGGGGCAGCCGTCCGCGGCGAGCTGGAGGTACTGCTGCTCCCGCGAGGTCAGTACCCGCGTCGGGCCATGCAGCCCGCGGAGCCGCCGTTTCCGCGGCGGCGGGCCGTCCACCGGACCGCGCGGCATCGGGACGGTGACCGGCCCCGAGCTCGCGGCGAACCGCTCCCGCGCGGTCTCGGCCACCGTCCGCAACGCGCACGGCCACGGGGTGTGCCGGGCACCGGTGCCGCCGTTGGTGCACGAGCGGCACCGGAGCTCGGTGTCGGGCACGTGCTCCTCGAGCATCCGGAACCAGACCTCGACCATCGGGGCCAGTGCCGCAGCAGTGCCTATCTCGGGTGCGCCTGCCTCGGGAACGGGCGTTGGATCGCGTCTCGGTGCCGAGGAGCTCATGAGACCGTGATGCGCACCGAGTCGACGGCCGGGGTCTGGTTGGCGCGCTGCATCATCGGGATGCGGTGCGAGCCGTCCCCCGCCCACGACGTGCACTGCGCGGTGCCCTTCGACGGCAGGCCGGGCACGGTCACCGACACGGTGTCGGGGGTGGCGCCACCACCGCCGTCCTGGGTGGCGAGGAAGAAGTCGGGCACGGGCGCGGCATCGGGTGCGGCGGTCGTGCTCGGCAGCATCCGGCAGGCGGTGTGGAAGTGCCCGCGCTGCAGGCCGTCCGGGGTGAGGAACGAGCTCTCCAGGTAGTAGCCACCCGCCGCCGCACCGAGGAACCGGTCGCGGACCAGGTTGCGGGTGCTCACCTTGATCGTGAACGGGGTGCCGGCCGCGATCGTCGTCGGGGCGTCGGTGATGAGCAGCGACGGGCTCTTGTCCTCGTCGGCGACCTCACCGAACTCGGTGCTGACACATGCGGGGGCGATCTGGAACCCGGTGTGCGGCGTCAGGTCGCTACCCGTGCAGTCGCGTCCGAGCAGGTCGAGCCCGTTGTCGACCGGTGGGGCCGGCGCAGCGCCACCTGATGTGGGGGCGGGGCTCGTCGTCGCCGGCGTCGTCGTTGCGGCCGGGGCCGTCGTGGGTGCCGTACCAGAGTTCGGGGCGGTGGTCGGGGCGGTTCCGGGCGCCACGGTGGGCGCCACGGTGGGTGCCGGAGCGCCGTGACCGGCGTGTCCGCCGTGCCCGGCCGCACCGGTGCCGGTGCTGCCGGTGCCGGTGCCGGTGCCGGGCGGGGACTGCGACCCCTTCGGGGTCGCGCCGTAGGCGGCGTCGCAGGCCGTGGGCAGGATGCAGACGAGGATCGCCAGCACCACGATGCCCAGCCGGCGGCGGCTGCTGCGCTGTCTCTCGATGGCCTCCTGCAGGGCGGGGGTCGGTTCGGGTATCGGGTCGAGGGGCATGGGGTTGTTCCGATCGGGGTCGCTGGGGAGCGGACCGGCGGGCGGGGACCCACCGGCGGGTCCGGCGCGGAAGAAGGCTGGGGAGCTAGCGCCGGACGGCGTGACGCGGGCCGGTGGCTTCGACGGCACCGGCACCGGACTGGACGTGGCGCGACCGGGTGGCCGTGCTCGGGGCAGGACTGCTGGTGATGACGGGAATCGGGCCCGTCTCCTCGACCGATCCCTCGCGCGGTCGGCGCTGCGCGGGGATCGCGGCGACGGCACGAGCGGGGGTGGGGGTCGGGTTCGGCTCCACCTCGACGATGGCGGGTTGGCGGGTGCGCCGGTTCTCCCGGCCCGGGAGCTCACCGCGGCGGCGGCGCAGGCTCAGCGCCATGCCGACCGCGGCGAGCAGGGCCGCGACGAACACGAGTATCGGCACGATCAGGTCGGCCATCGACCGGTCACCGGCGAGCAGGCCGGGGGTGGGCGGGTCCGGCAGCTTCGCGTAGTCGACGAGCCCGCTGTCCTCGAGGTGCTGGATGTGGCCGCGCACGAACTTGTCGGCGGTGTCGGCGAACTGGCGGATCAGCTCGTTGCGGGTGCTCACCCGCACCTCGGAGATGATCGGCAGCACGATCCCGTGCGCCTCGCGCAGCCGCTGGATGAACACGCGGTCGTAGTCGGAGCCGCTGGCGGCGGAGATCTCCTGCATCCACGCCGTCTGCTGGGCGCTGGCGCTGGTGGGCAGCAGGACACCCAGCTGGTCGGCGACCTTGCGGACCTCCGCGTCGAGGGTGGCGTGCTCGGTGGAGATGACACGTCCGACCTCCTTCACGGCGGGGTTGACGGCCTGTTGGGCGGCCTGCTGCCCGGTCGGGCCCTCCCACAGCCCGGCGAGTCGGACCTTCACGAGCAGGTCGCGGTCGGCGGGCCCGAGCGGGCCCCACTGGGTCTGCACCCAGCCACCGGTGCCGGGCGCGCCCGTGGACCACGACTGGACGACCGACACCGTCACGGCGAGCACCACCGCGGCCAGCACGGAGACGCGCAGGAACCTGGGGATCCGGCGGAGCATGGAAGACGTACCTCTCTCGGGGAGACGTGCAGTGCCAGTGGGGCGCGATCAGACGAAGTCGAACAGTTCGGTGTGGATGCGGGTGGCGGCGACGTCGAGGACGTCGAGCACGTCGAGTGCGCTGTCGACGAGCGCCGGTGGCCCGCAGAGGAAGTAGTCGAGGTCGCCCGGGTCGGGCACGGTGCGCAGCACCACGGACATGAGGCTCACGCCCAGGTCGCCGGTGTGGCCGTGCCAACCTTCGTGCGGGCGGCGCAGCACCTCGGTGACGACCAGGTCGAGGGTGGACTGCAGGAAGCCGAGCTCCTCGCGGAACAGCAGGTCATCGGGCGCGCTCGCCACCACCACCAGCCGGTAGGGCCTGCGGTCGCCGCGGTCGGCCGCGGTGCGCAGCATGCTCATCATCGGGGTCACCCCCACCCCGCCGGCGATCATGACCAGCCCCTCGCAGGAGCCGATGTCGCTGGTGAACGCACCGTGCGGGCCGTCGACCCACACCGGGCTGCCGGGCGGCAGCGACCGCAGGGTGCGCGTGAAGTCGCCGTTGTGGCGCACCGTGAACTCCGTCAGGCCCAGGTGGGCGCTGGAGGCGATGCTGAACGGGTGCTCCTCCGCGGTGAGGGTGCGCTCGAGGCGGATCCAGGCGAACTGCCCGGGCGCGAAGGCCCAGCTGTCCAGGCCGGCGTGGCGGCCGCCGCGGGGTTCGAGCACCAGGGTGCTGACGCTCGGGCTCTCCGGACGCACCTCGTGCACCACGAACTCCGTGGACGGGTCCAGCAGCGCCCGCCACACCCAGCGGTACACCCCGACGCCCGCGACCAGCGCCAGCAGCACGACGACCGCCACCTGCATGACGGTGGTGCGGACGATGTGGTCGAGCAACCACACGTGCACGGCCGACGCGACGATCACGACCGCGCCGAGCAGCACGTGGATGCCCCGCCACACCTCGTAGGGCAGGCGCAGGCGCCTTCGCAGCACGCTCGTCACGACGAGCGCGACCAGCGCGACCGTCGCGCTCACGGCCGCGACCGCGCGGGCCGGCGCGCTGGCGACGTTCAACAGCGCGACGTTGGCCGGGTCCGCCGCCACGACGCAGGCCAGGTGCGCCAGCGTCAGCACGGCCGTGCTGACACCGAGGAAGCGGTGGACCTCGATGACGGTCTCGATGCCGAACGCCCGGTTGAGCGACCGCAGCCGGCTCGGCAGGATCGCCGCGCAGACCATGGCCGAGAGGGCGAGCAGGCCCGAGATGACCGACAGCCGGTGCCACAGCGGCCCGGGTGGGGCGACGGCGAGCCACAGCAGCGCTGGACCGGCGATCACCACGCCGAGTGCCGAGAGGTACATCCTGCGGACGGACCTCTCGCGGTCCATCATCGACTCGATCCTGACCTCGCTCATGGCGGCTGACCGTAAGAGCCCGGTGCGCGCCCGGGTTGCGAACCTGAGAGCGCCATGGGCCCGAAGCGGCGTCAGGCGCGACGAATGGTCGCGAATTGCTCCATCCGTCCCACGAATTGCGCCGGATGCCGGGTAACGCCTTCAGCATGTGCTCGTCCGAGCACGGTCGGACACCGATCGGACCCGTTCGGCGATCCGCCGGTGCCCGCTGTATCCGCTTCCGACCGGTCGGCGACCGATGACCGGATCAGTGGCAGCGGCGGGTGGGCGAGCGGAGCACCAACCCGCCTGAGAGCCACCGTCGGCGTCCGGAGCAGGACGTTGAGACGAACGGAGCAGCGCGCGCCCGGCCGGCGCGTCCGGAGCGCCGCGGGCCGGCGCGGCTCCTCAGCGTCGCGACCCGGACGCAGCGGACCTCCTTACGGTCAGCGCGCCCTGCTCCCCCTCCCGAACAGCTCCCCACCAGAACAGGACCCGCCATGACGACCCGATCGCTTCGATCCCTTCCGGCGGCCACCGTGCTGCTCGCCGCGCTGATCCCCCTCGCGGCCTGCGGATCGACGATGCAGGCGGTCCCGGCGCGCGAGGCACCCCCGGTCGGCGGCGCCGCCGTGGCCGGGCCGCCCCCCGCGGGCGGGCTCGCCGCGACCAGCACGTCGTTCGGCACGGTCGTGACCAGCGACGGTTTCACCCTCTACCGGTTCGACAAGGACAAGCCGAGCCCGTCGACGTCGACCTGCACCGGCAGCTGCGCCACGAGCTGGCCGCCGGTGCTCGGCGACGGGGTGCCGGCGGTGCGGGGCATCCCGCAGCAGCTCATCGGCACCGTCGGACGTCCCGACGGCAGCCAGCAGCTCACGCTGGGCGGCTGGCCGCTCTACCGCTTCGCGAAGGACGCCGAGCCCGGCGATGTGAACGGTGAGGGTGTCAACGGCGCCTGGCGGGCCGTCGGCGTCGACGGGAAGCCGGCGGCCGCGCCGACCCCGGCTCCCACGCCTGCCGAGAGCGGTGGGAGCTCCGGCTACTGAGTGCCTCATCTCCGCCTCGCGGCGAGCGCGACGACGGGCATTGTGGATACGGTCAGGTCTCCGGCCCGCCATCACCCGCCGACCACTGAGGAGTGCCGTGCCCCGCCCGATCGTGCTGATGCCCGCCCCGATGCTCGAGTCCGTCGTGGACAGCTGCGCGGAGCGCTTCGAGCTCCTGCGGCTGTGGGAGGCCGACGACCGCGACGCGGTGCTCTCCGCGCGCGGGGCGGAGGTGCGTGGCGTCGCGACCGGTGGCCAGGTCGGGCTCGACGCGGACCTGATGGACCGGCTGCCGAACCTGGAGATCATCGCCAACTTCGGTGTCGGCTACGACAGCGTCGATGTCGCAGCGGCCACCGAGCGCGGCGTCGTCGTCACCAACACCCCCGGCGTGCTCGACGACGAGGTGGCCGACACCGCGTTCGGGCTGCTGCTCATGACCGTGCGCGAGCTGGGCCGGGCCGAGCGCTACCTGCGCGCGGGCCGCTGGGCCGCCGAGGGCGCCTACCCGCTGACACCGGCGTCCATGGCCGGGCGCAGCCTCGGCATCCTCGGCTTGGGCCGCATCGGCGAGGTGATCGCGCAGCGGGCCGAGCTGTTCGGCATGACCGTCTCATACCACAACCGGCACCGCAAGGACGTGCCGTACCGCTACCACGCGTCGCTGCTGGAGATGGCGGGCGAGGTCGACACGCTGCTCGTGGTCGTGCCGGGAGGCGAGGCCACCCGCAACATCGTCGACGCCGAGGTGCTGAAGGCGCTCGGCCCGGACGGCATCCTGATCAACATCGGCAGAGGCACCGTCGTCGACGAGACGGCACTGATCGAGGCGCTGGGCACCGGCATCATCCGCAGCGCGGGTCTGGACGTGTTCGCCGACGAGCCGCGCGTGCCGCAGGCGCTGATCGACCTGGACAACGCCGTGCTGCTGCCCCACGTCGGTTCGGCGAGCGTTCCGACGCGCCGCGCGATGGGTCAGCTGGTCGTCGACAACCTCGCGGCCTGGTTCGAGAAGGGCTCCGCGCTGACGCCCGTGTAGTCCCCGTTAGCGTGACGGGCATGGCCAAACCCCGTGTTGCGGTGCTCTTCGGCGGTCAGAACTCCGAGCACTCCGTGTCGTTGCTGGGCGCCGGGAGCGTGCTGGCCGCCATCGACCACGAGCGCTACGACGTGATCCCGATCGGCATCGACCGCGAGGGCCGGTGGGTGCTCGCCGCCGAGAAGCAGCGCTTCGAGGTCGAGGGCAGCACCTGGCCCGCCGTGGAGGGTTCCGGCACCGAGGTGGCGCTGCCGACCGCCGGGCTCGTGGCCTTCGAGCCCGGCCAGGTGCCGGTGCAGCTCGGCGCCGTCGACGTCGTCTTCCCGGTGATGCACGGCGCCTTCGCCGAGGACGGCACCGTCCAGGGCCTGCTGGAGCTGGCCGGCGTGCGGTACGTCGGGTCCGGGGTGCTCGCCAGCGCCGTGGGCATGGACAAGGCGTTCATGAAGACCGTGATGGCCGCGGCCGGGCTGCCCATCGGCGGCTACGTCGTGGTCACCGACCGGGCCTGGCGGCTCGAACGCGAGCGCGTGCTCGCCGACGTCGATGCGCTGGGCTGGCCCGTGTTCGTCAAGCCCGCCCGCGCCGGTTCCAGCCAGGGCATCTCCGCCGCGCGCGATCGCGACGAGCTGGAGACGGCTGTCGAGTTCGCGCGCACGCACGATCCGAAGGTGCTGGTGGAGGCCGCGATCGTCGGCCGGGAGATCGAGTGCGCCGTGGTGGAGTCGCCGGCCGACGAGCCGCCGCTGGCCAGCGCCCCCGGCGAGATCCACGTCGAGGACGGCCACGACTTCTTCGACTTCGAGGCGAAGTACGAGCCGGGGAAGATGGACGTCACGGTGCCGGCCGACATCCCCGCCGACGTCGCCGAGCAGCTGCGGACCATGGCGGTGCTCGCGTTCGAAGCACTGGGCTGCGAGGGCCTGACCAGGGTCGACTTCTTCTACACCCCCGACGGTCGGCTCGTCTTCAACGAGATCAACACGATGCCGGGCTTCACCAGCCTGTCGGTGGCGCCGCAGCTGCTGGCGCACTCGGGCATCAGCTATCCCCAGCTCGTGGAGCGCCTCATCCAGCTCGCGCTCAACCGGCGGGTCGGCCTGCGCTGATCGCGCCCGGGGACGTCGTGAGACCGCGTGGGGGGAACGTGCAGAACGACAGTGCGGGGCCGGGATCGTCGGAGATCGTGTTGATGGCGGATCCGCTGGTGGTGGCGGTGTCGGTCCGCGACAACGGGGAGCGGCTGCTCGACGTGCGGGAGTGCGACACGCTCGTCGTCTCGGCGTTGATGGCCGATGGCGATGGGGCGTACGCGAAGGCCCGGTCCGGGGTCGTGGAGCGGCTGGTGCGCGCCGGGGAGGCGCTGCCGACCGGACTGCGACTGATGATCTTCGAGGGCTTCCGCCCTCCCCCGTTGCAGCGCCAGATCTTCGATGGGTACCGAGACTCGCTGCGCCGCGCGAACCCGGACTGGGACGACCATCGCCTGCGCATGGCGGCGAGCCGCTACGTCAGCCCACCGGAGCTCGCGCCGCACAGCGCGGGGGCGGCGATCGACCTCACCCTCTGCACCGATGACGGTGTGGAGCTCGACCTCGGCACGCCGGTGAACGCGACGCCGGAGCAGTCCGACGGTGCGTGCTACACCGGCCACCTGGAGATCGGAGACCACGCGCGGCGCAATCGGGCGCTGATGGGCACGGCGCTGCAGACCGCGGGTTTCGTCAACTACCCGACGGAATGGTGGCACTGGTCCTACGGCGACCGGTACTGGGCGCTGGCCACCAACGCCCCGGAAGCGATCTACGGGTCGTACCCCGACCAGCTCTAGAACGGTGGGAGGTCGTCGAGATCCACCGCTGGTGGCGGCGGTGGATCGGGCTCGCGGGCACAGGGTGGCTCGAGGATCGGCCGGTCGAGCTTCGCGCCCGAGCGGTCGGTCACCTCGGGTTCCTCCTCTCGTGGGATCGGCTCGGGTAGGTCGGGCCCGATCGGGGCGCCCCGGGTGCGGTAGACCCGCCCCAGCGGGGAGCGCCACACGAAATGCCCCGGCACCGGCTGCCACAGCCGCCGGCCGCCGCGGTGTTTGAGCGCATGATGAAACGCGCACAGGCAGTCCAGGTTCTCCTCGACGGTCTGGCCGCCGAACCGGTAGTCGCGGGTGTGGTCCAGCTCGGTACGCACGGCGTGGCGGCGGCATCCCGGCCCGACACAGGTCCGGTCCCGCATCCGGACGTGGCGCTCCAGGGCGGCGCGGGCGAACCGGGCCCGCGGATCGGTACCCGCTGTCGCATCCGTGCGGCGGGCGTACTGGTTGGCGATGTCGGTGATCACGGTCGCCCAGTGGTCGGGGAGATCGCTGCGCGCGGCCAACTCCTGCAACAAGGTCAGCGGGAGGTGGATCTCCACGACCCCACCCCGGCATGCCGACCCGGGCGTGGCCGGGCAGGGGCGGCGGGTGGTGATGCCGCCGTGGACCAGGTAGCCGTCGGGGTCGGTGATCGCGAACCACCACTGCGCGCTGCGCTGGCGGCGCACCAGTTCCCGTGCCTGTTCGGCCAGGACCGGGCCCCACCGGGGCAACTCCGCCGGATGATCATCAAAGCCGAGCAGGGTCGCGACCCCGACCCGCACCACCACACCCTCCCGAGGACCGGCGGGTGCGGGTCGAACGCCCACCGGTTCATGATCCAACCCGAACCCGTGCGCGCTCGGCTGTGGCTCCGGCTCGGTCGGCTCCGATGCGATCGGCTCCGATGCGATCGGCTCCGATGCGATCGGCTCCGGCACGCTGCTCGGCGGCGGCTGCTCCGACGAACCCGATGGCTCCTCAGCAGCAGCGGCATCAGCGTCACCCCGGGCGGCGGCATCTTGGGCGGCGGCATCTTGGGCGGCGGCATCTTGGGCGGCGGCATCTTGGGCGGCGGCGGTGCGGCCCTCGGCGACCATCACCGCGATGATCTCCGCCCGCCCCAACCCCGTCAGGCTCCCATCGAGCAACCGCACGAACAGATCCGCACGGACCTGCTGCACCGTGCCCGGATGCCCCGCCCGGCGGACAGTGTCCGCGAGATCCTCCACCCGTGCCGCGGCTGCAGCCGCCTCGGTCGGGGTCAACCCATGTGCGGTCATCGTCGCCGTGCCATCCGGCGCCAGATGGCCGGTGACACCACGCTCCCGGACCGCGGCCTGGTACTTCTTCCGTGCATACGACCGATCCACGGCCAGGACTTTCCGCAGCAACCTGCCGGCCAGCTGTCCGGTGGTCCAGCCCTGCGCGGACGATACGAGCCGGGTGCAGATCACCGCGATCTGGCGGTCGGTGAGGTCAGCGAGGTAGTCGGCGAACACGCGCGCCTTGTGATGATCCAACCGCCCCGCCCACAACGCCGCGTGCACGAGCGGCAACCGGTTGACCAAC
>NZ_JBHSIR010000019.1:0-79857 GCF_042653605.1 Pseudonocardia sp. GCM10023141 | reverse complement strand
AACCAAGGGCTTCACCCATGATCAACCGGGGTCACGCCACGGCACCGCCAGGTTAAACAACAAGCTAAGGGGTCGCTGGCCCCCGGCCCGTGGATCTCAGCAGGGACAGACGCGCGGAACGTCTCCCTCGATGTCGCCGTAGCGACGCACGCCGTGGCAGAACCGGCGCGACACGGACGCTGCTGTCCCGGCGGAACCCGATTGCTCTGTTCACCCCGTCACACCCCGCCGGACAGTCAGACCTCCCACCAGCTGCCTCCAGGATCGCCCGCCAGACGAGAACGCCGCCAGGCGCCAGGACAACGGCCACCAGTCCCCAACGGGGCGGAAATCGCCGGTGCAAGTCGCCGCCAGGCGACCGGCCTCGCCCCGACGGCCAACAGCCAGCCCAGAAAGCAACACTCCAACAACGGCCGGCGGCATCGAAGATCCACATCACCGCGCGCTCAACCGACGCGAACTGATGTTGACCCCGTTCAGCGGACATCACAGTGTCCGTGGAACGGGGTCAACATCAGCCCGTGTAACGGGTGGATGGTGCGTGGCGCTGGTGGTGGTCTAGGGTCGCGGCGAGAATTGGATATCCACGGGAGTCCGCGCCGTAAGCGGGCTGAGAGGGCGGCTTCTCCTTCGCAGGGAGCGGTGCCGCCGACCGCCTGAACCTGTCCGGGTCATGCCGGCGTAGGGAGAAAACAGCCATGACGGCTCTGCAGGACACGACGGTGTCCCCGACCATCACCACCGGCCCCATCCAGGGCTCCCACAAGGTCTACCTCGACGGCCCGGACGACATCCGGGTGCCGGTCCGCCGCGTCGAGTTGAGCAACGGCGAGCATTTCGACGTCTACGACACCTCGGGCCCCTACACCGATCCGGACGCCGTGATCGATGTCCGCGCCGGGCTCCCACCAGTGCGCGCGCCCTGGATCGCCGCCCGGGAGCCGGTCGGCGGCGCGGTCACGCAGGTCGCGTATGCGAAGGCCGGGGTCCTCACGCCGGAGATGCGGTTCATCGCGATCCGCGAGGGCGTCGACGTGGAACTGGTCCGCAGCGAGGTCGCCCGCGGCCGTGCCGTGATCCCGGCCAACCGATGCCACCCCGAGGCCGAACCGATGATCATCGGCAAGAAGTTCCTCGTGAAGATCAACGCCAACATCGGGAACTCCGCGGTCACCTCCTCCATCGAGGAGGAGGTGGACAAGATGGTGTGGGCCACCCGGTGGGGCGCCGACAACGTCATGGACCTGTCCACCGGGCGCGACATCCACGCCACCCGCGAGTGGATCATCCGCAACTCCCCCGTCCCGATCGGCACGGTGCCGATCTACCAGGCCCTGGAGAAGGTCAACGGCGACCCCGCGAAACTGTCGTGGGAGGTGTACCGCGACACCGTGATCGAGCAGTGCGAGCAGGGCGTCGACTACATGACCGTGCACGCCGGTGTGCTGCTGCGCTACGTCCCGCTGACCGCGAAACGCGTCACCGGGATCGTGTCCCGCGGCGGGTCGATCATGGCGGCGTGGTGCCTCGCGCACCACCGGGAGTCGTTCCTGTACACGCATTTCGCCGAGCTGTGCGACATCCTGCGCACCTACGACGTCACGTTCTCCCTCGGCGACGGGCTGCGGCCGGGCTCGATCGCCGACGCCAACGACGACGCACAGTTCGCCGAGCTGAAGACCCTTGGTGAGCTCACCCAGATCGCCCGCGAACGGGATGTGCAGGTGATGATCGAAGGGCCGGGCCACATCCCGATGCACAAGATCGCGGAGAACGTGCGCCTCGAAGAACAGTGGTGCGATGAGGCGCCGTTCTACACCCTCGGCCCGCTGGCCACCGACATCGCGCCCGGCTACGACCACATCACCAGCGCGATCGGGGCGGCCACGATCGCCACGGCCGGGACCGCGATGCTGTGCTATGTCACGCCCAAGGAGCACCTCGGTCTGCCCGACCGCGGCGACGTGAAGACCGGGGTGATCACCTACAAGATCGCCGCGCACGCCGCCGACCTCGCCAAGGAACATCCCCGCGCGCAGGCCCGCGACGACGCACTGAGCCAGGCCCGGTTCGAGTTCCGCTGGGCTGATCAGTTCCGGCTCTCCCTCGACCCCGACACCGCGCAGTCCTTCCACGACGAGACACTCCCGGCCGCACCGGCCAAGACCGCGCATTTCTGCTCGATGTGCGGGCCGAAGTTCTGCTCGATGAAGATCACCCAGGACGTCCGGGACTACGCCGAGGCGCACGGGCTGACCAGCGTCGAGGCCATCGACGCCGGCATGGACGAGAAGGCGGGCGAGTTCACCGGGCACGGCGCCCGGCTGTACCTCCCTGTCACTCACTAGCCCACCGACCAGCAGCCCGAGAAACCCACCTCATCGAACGACCGCGTCACGGCCCACGATCAGGCAACGAGTCAGGGGTCGACCATTCCTGCCCGCCGAGGATGTGCTATCCCGGCCGGGCTGCGATGGCGGTGCCCGTCACCCCCTCCGGCGGGCACCGCCCCGCGCGATGAGCCGGTCTGTGGCCTCGACGAAACCCGTACCCGCCGGTCACCCCCAGTGGCTGACGGTCGATCCGACCAGTGTCGAGAGCGTCTACTGCACGACCGTCCCGATCTTCGGGGACGGCGTCCCGGGTTTGCCGCTGGGTTCGCGGTGGCGGTCGTCCCCGTGCGGATGGGCCAGCGCACCGTGACTCACTCGTCACTGGATGTTTTGTAACTGCTGATACATTTATTTGTGTGACTGGACGGCGCGAGGTGGCTCGGTGGTTGGTGTTGGTGGTGCGGGTGCCGGCCGAGCCGTCGCGGCATCGGGTGGCGGTGTGGCGGGAGCTGCGCCGCGTCGGGGCGCTGTCGCTGGGCCAGGGCGCCTGGGTGGTGCCGGACGTGCCGGTGTTCGCTGAGGGCGTGGCACGGGTGATCGAGCTTGCGCAGCGCGGCGAGGGCGAGGTGCTGGTGCTCGACGCCGCCGGGCGGGCCGAGCAGGACGCGGCCCGGTTGGAGGCGCTGTTCACCGCGGAGCGGACCGAGGAGTGGGTGGAGTTCGTGGCCGATTGCGGCAAGTTCGACGCCGAGATCGACAAGGAGATCCGCGTGGGCAAGTTCACGATGGCCGAGCTGGAGGAGGAAGAGCAGAGCCTGGAGCGGTTGCGCCGCTGGCACCGCGATATCAAGGCCCGTGACGTGTTCGGCGCCCCCGCCGCTACGGAGGCCGAGCAGCAGCTCAAGTACTGCGCAGATCGGCTCGCTGACTACACCGAGCGGGTCTTCCAGGCGCTGCACCAGATGTGACCCCACCGAAAGCTAGCAAGGGACCGCGTGCATGAACCCCGATACCCAGCTCTTCCTGGACATCAACGACTTCGCCCGCGCCACCGGGTGGCTGCATGGCGTCGTGTCGGCGTACGCCGACTACGGGATTGTGGTGTTCGCCGCACTGATCCTCGCGGCCTGGTGGATCGCGCGGCGGCGGGCGAACACTTCGATGATGGCGGCGGCGGTGTGGGCGCCGCTGGGGATGCTGGTCGCGCTCGGAGTGAATCAGCCGATCGCCGCGCTGGTCGGTGAGCCCCGCCCGTACGAGGTGCTGCCGGATCTGCTGGTGCTGGCGCACGTCACCCAGGATCCGTCGTTTCCCAGTGATCACGCAGTGATGGCAGGCGCGGTCGCGGCCGGGGTGTT
Organism: Pseudonocardia sp. GCM10023141; assembly: GCF_042653605.1. Taxonomy (NCBI): domain Bacteria; kingdom Bacillati; phylum Actinomycetota; class Actinomycetes; order Pseudonocardiales; family Pseudonocardiaceae; genus Pseudonocardia; species Pseudonocardia sp. GCM10023141. Next base: position 76,166 of record NZ_JBHSIR010000019.1, on the reverse strand, counting down.
CGTCCTCAGCCGCCGACTGGGGGTGCTGGCCGGGCTGGCGGCGGCGGCGATGGCGTTCGCCCGCGTCTATATCGCCGCCCACTACCCGCAGGATGTGCTGGCCGGACTCCTGCTGGGGGCCGCGGTCAGCCTGGTCGGGTTCTGGCTGGTGTGCCGGGTGCTGGTGTGGCTGCTGGTCCTGGTCGAACGCACCCCGCTGCGGCCACTGCTCACCACCGCCGACACGGCCACCCTCGCCGAGCCGCTCACGGCCGACGCGCGACGGAACTGATGAGCACCGGCTCGCCCAAGCGGACCGGCACCGCGGCACGGGGCGGTGTGCTGCCGTTGTACGCGGCGGGGTTCGTGACCGCGTTCGGCGCGCACAGCATCGCCGCCAGCCTGGGCGGCTACACCGAGGCCGGACCTGCCTCGCTGTTAACTCTCGGTGTGCTGCTCGCGGTCTACGACGGCGCCGAGGTGCTGCTCAAGCCGGTCTTCGGGTCGCTGGCCGACCGTGTCGGCGCCCGCCCGGTCCTGCTCGGCGGGCTGCTGGCCTTCGCCCTCGCATCCGCCGCCTTCGTGATCGCCGGAAACCCGGCTGCGGTCGGGCTGGCCCGGCTGGGGCAGGGCGCCGCCGCCGCGGCGTTCTCCCCGGCCGCCGGCGCGCTGGTGGCCCGGCTCTCACCCGGCACCCGACACGGCCGCGCGTTCGGCGGCTACGGCGCGTGGAAAGGACTCGGTTACACCCTGGGCCCCGTCCTCGGCGGCGTCCTGATCACCCTGGGCGGCTACACCCTGCTGTTCGCCACCCTCGGCGTGCTCGCGGTGGCCGTCGCCGTGTGGGCCGCGCTCGCAGTCCCCACCGTCGCGCCGCTGCCCCGCACCCGGCAAACCGTGCTCGACCTGGCCCGCCGCCTGAGCACCGGCAGCTTCCTACGCCCCACCGTCGCCCTCACGGGCGCCACCGCCGCGCTGTCCGTCGGCGTCGGGTTCCTGCCCGTGGCCGGCGCCGGTTACGGCCTGGGTCCGCTGGCCACCGGAGCGGCCGTGTCCCTCCTGGCCGCGACCGCCGCATTGGTCCAACCCTGGACCGGGCGCGCCCGCGACGCCGGCCGGATACGGGACGGGGCGGGCATGGCGCTCGGTCTGGGCATGGCCGCGGCCGGCATCACGGTCGCCGCCGTGCTGCCCGGCATCACCGGGCTCGTGGTGGCCGCACTCGCCATCGGCGCCGGGACCGGGCTGGTGACCCCGATCGGGTTCGCGCACCTGGCCGCCACCGCACCCCCCGAGCGGCTCGGGCAAACCCTGGGCGCGGCCGAAGTCGGCCGGGAACTCGGCGACGCCGGCGGCCCGCTCCTGGTCGGCGCCATCGCCGCCGCCAGCACACTGGGCTTCGGCATGATCGGTCTCGCCGTGCTGCTCACCGCCGCGGCTGTGGTGGCAAGCAGCACGAGCACCCGTCATTAGCAGCGCCCCGGAAGCGTCAGAACAGCGTGTCCCGCACGCGCAGCGGCCGGTAGCCGGCGGGGATGACCGGTCCGCGGCCCGTCGCTCGTGCCTATCTACAGATTTCGGTAGTTCATCGCGGGCCATCGGGCGGTATAGGCGCCTGTCATGCGGCGGCGGTGTGGATGCACGGGTGAGCCGCTCGGCACTCGTGCGAGCCAGTAGTGGAGCTGCGCGCAGTCCGGAGCGCGAACGGGCATCGACATCACGCCCCGTGTCACCGGCTGTCGCGCCCTCGCCCCCTGTGAGCTGGCTGACATCGGGAAACGCTGCCGCCCGCGCGCCCGATGGGTCAGCAACACTCCTAATCGGACGGGGGGAGATGGCCGATGTCGTTCGTCTGGGCCGGAGCCGACCTCACCACCAACCGTGTCACCGCAGTGCTCACGAGAGCCGCAGACCCACCCTGCGGCCCCGCGCCACGTGACGGACGGCCACTCACCGACGTGTTGCTCGTGCCGCGATCCGGGGAGGAGGGTGCGGCGCGCGGGCCCGCCGAGCTGGAGCTCGGTGAGGTGCTGGTGGTCCGGCCGGGCAGTGCGGACCCGCCACCAGCCGGGTGACGTTCCCACACCAGGCAGCGCCACACGCGCATCCTCGCTGGTGTGCTTCCGATGAGTGATCGCCTCGGTGTGCCGGCAGTGCCGGCGGAGAAGCAGCTTGAGGTACTGGGCCGGCTGCTCCTGGTTCTGCAGCGCGGCTGCGACGCGTCGGCCACCGTTCCCGGCTTCGACTACTGGCCGGCTGTCGGTGGCGGTTTCGTGCTGGAATGGGCCCACCGGCGCGTACGCGCAGGAACTGGTCAACGACATGCTGCAATCCCTGCAGGACTCCGACAGCAGCGTGCTGGCGCCGACGGACATCATCCAACGCACTGACATCGTCTCCGCCGTCGAGCACCGACTGTTCCTGCTCATTCACGGCGTGCCGGTCGAGTTTCGGTCCAGCGAGCCCGTCGGCGCCCGTGCTGCTCGTGCCCGCCGCCTCGCGCGCGCACACTCCTGACAGGTAGCCGTGGCGTCGGCACCAGTGGCTACCCTGCGCCCATGCGCGATGCCTACCAACATCAACTGGATGAGCTGAGCAGCTCCCTGGCCGACATGTGCGCGCACGTGGCCACCGCACTGGAGAAGGCCACCACCGCTCTGCTCGGGGTCAATCTGCAACTCGCGGAAGAAGTCATCTCCAACGACGCCATCATCGACCGATCCCGCGAGCACGCCGAACGGCAGGCATTCGCCCTGCTCGCCCTGCAGGCTCCCGTGGCGACCGATCTGCGGATCGTCGTCGCCGCAATCCACGGCGCCGGTGACATCGAGCGCATGGGTGACCTCGCCCTGCACATCGCCCAGACCGCGCGCCGACGTCACCCACAGCCGGCATTGCCCGTCGAGGTCGCCCCCTACTTCGCGGAGATGGGACGTGTCGGTGTTGCACTGGCGGCCAAGGCCGGCGAGGTGATCCGTACCCGCGACCTGGCGCGCGCGAGTGAGCTGGAAGCCGACGACGACGCCATGGACGACCTACACAAGCACATGTTCTCCGTGCTCATGGACCGCAACTGGGCGCACGGCATCGAAGCCGCAGTGGACATCACACTGCTCGCGCGGTTCTACGAGCGCTACGCCGACCACGCCGTCGCTGTCGCCCGCAGGATCGTCTACGTCGTCACCGGACACATGCCCGGACCAGTCCCGAGCTGACCAACCCCGCGAGCACCACACCCCACCACACCAGGACATAGATCATCCAGATCGGTTGCGGCGGTTGTCGGCAACGAGATCGGCGTCCTGAGCACGCGTCGCCTCATTGCCAGCACGGCGGTTGTCAGCCGGGGACGACCTCGATCAGGCTGTCTGCGCCGACAAGGTCGTTGGCGTTGCGCGTGTAGAGGCGTGCGGAGTGGGTGCTATCCGGGTTGGGCTCGTCAGCGCCCAGCCGGATCGTCTGGTCGGTCCGGATGCTCATCGGCCCGCAGCCCCGTCGGCGGCCCGCACCACCGGCGAACTCAACGCGACCAGCCCCGACGAGACCGCGCTCACCTACACCGAACACGCCGTCTACTCCGACGGCACACACTCGCGACGTCGCCGAACACGGGACCGGGGTGCTGCTCGACCGCCTCGGCTGAGTCTGGCAGCGGTCCCGGTACAGCCCAGGATCGCCGCGGTCAGGGTCTACCCACGGGTGGGAGTAACGCGTCGAGGGGGGTGGGTGGAGTCACCGGTGGGTCGACCACACCGGGCGGATCATCATTGCGCGGCGGGATGACCGCGACGGGCGGCGTCGCAGTGGTGTTTCCGCCCCCGGGAGGGGGCAACGGGAGCGCGCCCGTCGCCGCGCCGGCACGACCCGCACCTGATCCGGGGATGCGGCTGTCACCATCGCTACTGCCGCTATTGCCTCGGGGGCTCCCGGTCGGGGGGTTCGCCACGGCGGGCACCGGATCGACGGTGGGAGTGGCTGTGGTGGCGCCGTTGTCGGTAGGCGCGCCGATTCCGGGAGTCGGCGGCGAGCCTGGCCACAGCAGGACCGCGGCGATCACGGTCACGACACACACCATGCCGATGAGCATGACCAGCCGGGCACGACGACGCTGCTCGTGTCCGGGTCCGGGGTGCCCGCGTGGTGTCGTGGGGTACACCGCACCGGCCGGCGGTGGCTCCGGCTGCGGCTGTGCAGCTGCCGCGACAGGTCGCGACGGGCGAGTGGGCGCGGTCATCCCGGAGCCCGGGGATGTATGTCGTAGGGACGCGGCGCCCCTGCCTGGGCCGGTGGGGGCGGAGCGCATCATCGCGCCCGGCCGGGACGCGACCGTGGTGGGAAAGCCCACCAACGCGGCCCCCTTCGCGATCGCGGTGGCGGGGTCGGGGTCGACGAACACCGGTCGGCCCAGATGCGCGGACACGAGCTGCGCGACGAGCGGGATCCGCGCCGAGCCGCCGACCAGGACCACCGCGGTGAGCTGTGCGGGTGCCAACCCCGCCGAGGCCACCACCGTGTCCAGCACGGCGACGGTCTCCTCGACCCGAGGCCGGATCACGGACTCGAACTCGCTGCGGTGCAATCGCACCCTCGCACGAGCCGTGAGCGTCGTCGGTACCGGGATCACCACCTCGGTATCGCTGCTCAGCGTTTCCTTGGCCTGGGTGCAGACCTGCCGCAGCCGCCCCACCGCGGCCAGCACGGCGAGGTCGGCGCCGTCCCCCGCGTCGAGTGCGGCGGGGTCACACAGCGCCGTGTCGAACAGCGCCGTATCGAACAGCTCCCTGTCGAACAGCGCGTGCAGGCCTTCCCGGACGTGCTCGAAGACGGCCTCGTCAAAATCGGCACCACCGAGCCGCTCGAGCCGTTCCGCGCGGCCCCACAGCTCCCATCCCGCCGCGCCCGCTGCCGCGGTTGTCGTGGTGGGGTCGGCTGGGCCGGTAGTGGTTGTGCGGATCACCGCGGCGTCGAAGGTGGTGCCGCCCAGGTCGTAAACGGCGATCGCGGAATCGGGAATCGTCGAACCGCCGACGCCGCGGTCGGTGGCCGTGTAGTGCAGGACAGCGGCCAGCGGCTCGGCCAGGAGCGTGACAGTGAGCCCCTGCCCGGCCAGCGCTGCGGTCAGGAGGTCGCATTTGTGGGCGCCCCACGAGGCTGGGTGGGTAACCACGATCCGGTCCGCCGGGCCGCCCTCGCGCGCGGCGACCCGGTCGACGACCCACCGGATCAGCCAGGCCGAGAGCTCCTGCGGCGCCCACGCCTGGCCGGCAACCACGATCGGTGTCGGGTCCCCGATGCGGCGCTGAAACCCCCGCACAACACGGCGCGGATCGGTCAACGCGCGCCGCTGCGCCACCTCACCGACCACGACCGTCCCGTCCGGCTCCACGAACAGCACCGACGCAACCAGCACCGACCCACCGATCCCGCCATGTGCGCCACCATATGTGCCGCCATGTGCGCCGCCATGTGCGCCGAGTGTCACGACCGCGGGCTCAGACCAGCCCGTCGCCGAGGACCGGCACACCGCGGCGGCCGTGGACGTCGCCCCCACATCGATTCCGAGCTGGTACCCCCACCGACGAGCTCCGCTCACCCCGACACCCCACCCCGCCCCGGCCCAGCCCCGGCCCGACCCCGACCCCGGCCCCGACCCCGGCCCCGGCCCCGGCCCCGCGATACCGCGGTCCACTGGCGACGTCGGGACCCGCCGATGACGCGGCGGTGCGACGGCCCGGGGTCAGGTCGATGTGAAGCGCTCACGTAACAACTCCCGGCAGGGGCATCGAACGGCGGCCTGTCTCCTGGGCAGCCCCACCTGGGGCTGACGCGCAGGCCCGAATATGGGGTGATGCGGCTGGGGTGATGCGGCTGACTACGGGGTATCGGTGATGGGCAGGTAGACGCGGGCGCCCTGCCCGGTGAACTCGGTGGCCTTGGTGAACTCGGTGGCCTTGTCAACCATGCCGGCCTCGATGGCCTCGACGCTGGTCAGCCCGTGCGCCTCGGCGTAATCCCGGACGTCCTGGGTGATCTTCATGGAGCAGAACTTCGGCCCGCACATGGAGCAGAAATGCGCGGTCTTCGCCGGCTCGGCCGGGAGCGTCTCGTCATGGAAGGACTGCGCGGTGTCGGGATCGAGGGAGAGCCGGAACTGATCGGCCCAGCGGAACTCGAACCGGGCCTGGCTCAGCGCGTCGTCCCGGGCTTGGGCCCGCGGATGCTCCTTGGCCAGGTCAGCGGCGTGCGCGGCGATCTTGTAGGTGATCACCCCGGTCTTGACGTCGTCACGGTCGGGCAGACCCAAATGTTCCTTCGGGGTGACGTAGCACAGCATCGCGGTGCCGGCCGCCGCGATCGTGGCCGCACCGATCGCCGAGGTGATGTGGTCATAGCCCGGTGCGATATCGGTGACCAGCGGGCCCAGCGTGTAGAACGGCGCCTCCCCGCACCACTGCTCCTCCAACCGGATGTTCTCCGCGATCTTGTGCATCGGGACGTGACCCGGGCCTTCGATCATCACCTGCACATCCCGCCCGCGGGCGATCCGGGTGAGCTCACCAAGGGTCCTGAGCTCGGCAAACTGGGCGTCGTCGTTAGCATCGGCGATCGAACCCGGGCGCAGCCCGTCACCAAGGGAAAACGTGACATCGTAGGTGCGCAGAATGTCGCACAGCTCGGCGAAATGGGTGTAGAGGAACGACTCCCGGTGATGCGCCAGGCACCATGCGGCCATGATCGCCCCACCGCGGGAGACGATCCCGGTCACCCGCTTGGCGGTGAGCGGTATATAGCGCAGAAGCACCCCGGCATGCACAGTCATGTAGTCCACGCCCTGCTCGCACTGCTCGATCACGGTGTCGCGATACACCTCCCACGACAGGTCCGCCGGGTCCCCGTTGACCTTCTCCAACGCCTGGTAGATCGGCACCGTCCCGATCGGCACCGGGGAGTTGCGGATGATCCACTCGCGGGTGGCGTGGATGTCGCGGCCGGTGGACAGATCCATCACGGTGTCAGCGCCCCACCGGATGGCCCACACCATCTTGTCCACCTCCTCCTCGATCGAGGAGGACACCGCGGAGTTCCCGATATTCGCGTTGATCTTCACCAGGAACCGCTTACCGATGATCATCGGCTCGGATTCCGGATGGCGACGGTTGGCCGGGATCACCGCCCGGCCACGCTCCACCTCGCAACGCACCAGCTCGACATCAACACCCTCGCGGATCGCGATGAACCGCATCTCGGGCGTCACGATCCCAGCCCGGGCATACGCAAGCTGCGTGACCGCACCACCCGCACCATCCGGGCCATCCATCCATTCCCGGTCGGCAACCCACGACGCCCGCAGCGGCGGCAGGCCCGCGCGCAGGTCGATCCGCGCGGTCCCGTCAGTGCCGTCGGTGTCGGTGTCGTCGCTGTCGGTGTAGGGGCCCGACGTGTCGTACACGTCGTGATACTCCCCGTTGGTCAACTCGACCCGACGGACCGGCACCCGCAACCCCCGCGGCCCGTCCAGGTACACCTTGCGCGAGCCCTGAATCGGGCCCGTCGTCACCCGCGGCGGTTCCGGTGGCTGTGTCTGTGCATCAGGCAGCACTGTCATGGGTGTTCCTCCCTACGCCGGCATTACCCGGACAGGTTCTGGCGGTCGGCGACACCCCCACCCCCTCGACGAAGGAGGGAAAAGCCGCCCTCTCAGCCCGCTTACGGTGCGAGCTCCCGTGACGCCGACGTCCCCGGCCATCAACCTGTGGTGGCCAGAACGTCCCCGACCGGGTGACCCTATCCGCTCCACTGCCGAGCACGCACCCTCCGCTCACCGCACTGACCCCTCCAGTGATGACCGGACAGATCAGCCGGGCCGATAGCTCGTGTGGCGCTCACGCTCCGTCAGCGATCACGATCGGCGTCGGTTCCCGATGTTCAGGCGGCGGTGCCGGTGGCCTCTTGGAGCAGGTCGCTGACCCGCACGATCCCGGCGCAAACGCCCTGGTCGTCGATCAGGACCACGTCGTCGTAGCTGCGGGCCCGGTCGCCGCTGAGGCAGTAGGCCAGCGCGGCACGTACGTCGGTGGTCGCGGACAGGGTGCGCGGCGGGTCGGCGAGGGTGCGGGCCGGGCGGTGGGCGTAGAGCGCTCGACCGAACGGGCCGGAGATGGCGAGCATGAACCGGTTGCGGTCCAGGAAACAGACCGGGCGCCGAGCCGTGTCGAGCAGCACGATGCTGCCCGCGTGCGGGTGATCGGCCAGTACCTGGCGCACCGTTTCAGCCGTCACGTCCTCGTGCAACGTCACCGCCGCCTGAGTGAGGGTGTCGACCGCCGCCAGCGCCAGCGGCAGGGTCGGTGTCGGACGTGACGGTGGACGTGGTGTCGGCGACGGTGTCGGGTTGTGGGCGGGTGGCGTGTGCACCGGTGACCGGCCGGCTGAGCGGGCCGCCGATTGGGTGGCCGATTGATTGGCGTGGATGCGCGGCATGAGGTCGACCGGCAGCAGGATCCCGAGGTGGGAGGGGCGGCGGCGCGGCTCGGCCAGCAACGGCCCCTGTGCCCATCCGATGCCGTGATCGCGGACCGCGGCGAGCTCGTCAGGATGGGTCACACCGATCGCCGAGACGCGCACGCCGACGGCGCGGCAGACCTCGCACAGCGCCGCTACCACAGCCCGGGCCCGCGGCACGTGAGGCAGCCGGGCCACCAGCGAGGCGTCGATCTTGACGAGGTCGGGGGCCAGCTCCGCGATCTGCTCGAGGCCGAAGCCGCGGCCGACAGTGTCGAACGCAATGCCGAACCCGTCGGCCCGCAGCGCAGCGACTCCGTCGGCGAACGCGTCGGGTGGCGCCGCCGAGAGCGCGGGGTTGATCTCCAGCAAGATCGGCGGGGTCGGGCGGTCTGCGGACCGGTGCTGCAGCGAGGTACGCAGTTGGGCCAGCCTGCTGCGGGCCAGCACCACGGTGTCAGCCAGGACGTCGACGTGCAGAGGCACGGTGGAGTCGTAGCCGGTGTCGTGCAGCACCGAGGAGATCGCGATGCCAGCGTCGAATTCGGCGAGCTGCCGTGCACCCCACACCGCACCACGGGCCACACGCTCCACCTGGTCACGCGACTGACAGCGATGCACCTCGATGCCGGCCAGCCGGCCGCTGACGAGATTGAGGACCGGCTCGAAGACGAAACGACCGTAGTCACTCATCGTCACTCCCCGTCGAGGATTACGCCGAACAGGTGCACACTTGCACATCCATTCGCATGAACGACAGGTGAGGCGTCGCACAGTGCTACGGGATGGGTCACGGATGGATCCGTTCGAGTGGCGCCCGTTCGGCGTCGAGGATCAACGCTCAGCGCGGTGCGCGCCAGCAGCGGTCGTGAAACGACCGCATTGCCAGCGCCCGGTCAATCGCACCCGCCAGCGACCCGCTCCGCGTGGCCAGATTGCACGGTGGCCAGCATGTGGAGTAACGCCGCACCTTATACCGCGATCAGTCTGTGAGGTGTCCACTCGGGACACTCGGTCCACCGCGGTGGAAATTCGGGACGGGAGGCGCGGTGCGCACCTCAGATGGTGTTGAGATCGTCCATGAACTGCGAGTGTGGGCCACCAGCCCAGATCCGAGCGGCCCAGACTCCGACGGCTCGGCCAGCCCTGACTCGGCCAGCCCGGAACCGGGAACGGTCAACCTGCACGTGCCTACACCCGAAGCTGACCCGGACGGCTCGTTCGTTCTGCACACTGACAACGGCAGAACAATGATCGTCGACTCCCGGATCGCGGTCACAGCGCACCCCCAGACCCGGCAGCCGCCCCCGTCATTGGGCACATGCCAGTGGACACTGTCCTGCCCGCACCGAGCAGCGCGGATGCAGCCACACCCGCTGATGTCCCCGGTACCGGTGTGTCCCAGCTGCATCCAGACCTTCACCCTGAACTGAGCCCGACCGACTGTCCGACCCGCATCGGAGTCGCTACCGCCGCCACCTCAGCGCATGGCCACGGAACGGTCCCCGACTGCTCGAGATCGCACCGGCCCGCGCTGTCTGCGATCTCGCCGCCCGGACAGCGACCCACGCACAGCAGCCGGTCTACGCAGAGGAGCGTTTCCCGTGGCCGAGGATCTGTCCGAGCTCAGGCTCGATATCCCGCACTCGGCCCGGGTGTGGAACTATTGGCTCGGTGGCAAGGACAACTATCTAGCCGACCGGGAGGTCGGCGCTGCGGTCGTCGCGCAGAACCCAGGAATCCTGGACATCGCCCGCCAGGCGCGGCGGTTCCTCATCCGCACGGTGACCTTCCTGGCCGGTGAGGCCGGGATCGACCAGTTCCTCGACATCGGCACCGGCCTACCCACCATGCAAAACACCCACGAGGTCGCGCAGCAGCTCAATCCGGCCGCGCGGATCGTCTACGTGGACAACGACCCGCTGGTGTTGGCACACGCCCGCTCGCTCTTGGTGGACACCACCCCGGAGGGTGTCACCACCTACCTCCACGCCGACGTGCGTGACCCCGGGCAGATCCTCGCCGATGTCCGCAACGTGCTGAACCTGCAGCGGCCGGTTACGGTGATGCTGCTGGGCATCCTCGGGTATGCCGCCCCGGATTTCGACCAGATGCGCGCCATCATCACCGAATTGATCGACGGTGTCGTCTCCGGGAGTTACCTGGTGCTGCTGGACGGCAGCGACACCAGCGACGCGGCGCGGGACGGCGCCGTGCTGGACAACTACACGCTGCGGACCCTCGACGAATTCCGCGAGTGCTTCGCCGGGCTGGAGATGGTGGAGCCCGGCCTGGTATCGACCCCGCTGTGGCGCCCGAACCCGACCGACATCGGCACCGCCAAGCCGATCGACTCCTACGGCGCCGTCGGCCGCAAACCGTAAGAGCCGACCAGCGCGCCTCGACCGGGACTCGTCGTTATGGCGGTCGTGGCCCGGGTGTTGCCCAGCGGGTGGTGATCGCGTCGCGCAGCGGGCTCGCAGCGTCGGTGTGGCCGGTGGAGTCGGGGCCGCGCATCAGGTCGAACCCGTCATAGACCGAGTCATGGTGTCGTTGCCATGCCCACCACGCGTGGTTGAGCCCGGCATCCTCGATGAACACCGTGCGCGGGTTCCCGGTCGGCTCGACCGCCGGTAGACCCGGGATGCTCCATCACGATCAGATTCCCGGTGACCCTACAGCTGGCTCGCCCGACGCCGGGCGTCTCGGCAACCCGAATGTGGGGGTGACCCGGGGAACGTTCAGCTGTCGTAGTCTGGCGTGGATTGTCGTCGGTCCCACTAGCCTAGCTGGCCCCTGCTCGGCGCGAGCTGTGATGGACCACCCTCGCTCGCCGTGCCCCCACATCGCCGCGATGATCGGCATCGCCGACACCGGGCAGGCCGAGACCGACCTAGCCGCCCGTGCCCGCCCGGGCTGCGCTGGTCCGCTGCAGCCGTGGGGCGACGCCCACGCTGCGCCACCGTGACGACATCAGCCGGGGAATCGACCAGGGCTGTGGACCGCCGCGGCCGCAGCCATCCGCGCCGCCGCCGCGACCTCGTCGCGTTATCAGCGCCGGGGAACGCGCGCTCGCGCCGCTGCGCACCGGCTCCACGTCGCCGCCGAGAGCGGCTGGGTCACCATCCTCGACCAGAGCTGTCGATGAGACGAGCAACCGCCACCTCAGCGTGATCGGATCCGATCACCTCGCCGACGGTGTCGCTGACAGACGGCGCACACGTGGTCGCCCTCGACGAGCTGACCAACCACGGCTACTACGGCTGACGAAGCGCTCCTACGGTCGGGCGGCGGCCGCGACACCGGGCACAGCCGAGCTGAGGTTGCGGCGCCGCGCGCGCAGGGCGCGGACACGTGGGTACCAGATCGGGAAGAGCAGTAGCACGAGTACGGCCACGACCACGACCGTCAGCCACGGCTGCGGCACAACCTGGGCGAGGAGCTCTCCGAGGCGGCTGTTCCAGGCCACGACCGCGAGGCCAAGTCCGGCGTAGAGGCAGATGCCGGACGCCACCGCGAAGACGACGAGCCCGATCTGCTTGGGCCCCGGCCGGGTACGGGACTTGACGTCGCGCCAGAAACCCTTGCCGAAGTAGGCCTTCGCTTCCTCCCGCAGCCGTGGGGTGCGCAGCGCGTCGGCAAGCGCCTGGTAGCCGTCCAGTGGCAGCAGCGGGACCAGGTTGTAGACCGTGTTCGTGTAGAGCCCGAACGCGAGCGTGTAGCAGACCCCGGCGACCCGGGGGTCCGGGACGTAGGCCGCGCCGACCGATGCCGCACCGGCGATGCCAGCCGTCGTCATCGGCCCGGCCATTGCCACGACGATCCGTGAGTACGGCGTGCCGAACCACATGTCGGAGGTGTCGACGAACGCGAACGGCACGCCCATCATCAGCATGAAGCCGCCCCTGTCGACGCGGCGGCCATAGGACTTCACGGCGACCGCGTGCGCCGACTCGTGCAGCGCCGTCGCCACCAGGTACCCGACGAGCACGATCGCCCCGCCGACAGGGCCCGCGCCTGCCAGGTCGAACAGCTGCTGCTGGCGGCCCGCCTCGACGAACGCCCAGATGCCGCCGATGATCAACGCCCACAGCGCGACGATCGCCGTCGGCGTGAACAGACGCCACGCGAACGCCTGGTAGGCGCGCCCCACCAGTGGGTCGAGTCCCTTGATCGAGACCTGCACCCTGATCAGGTTCTTGACGACGAAGGCGCCGACCCGGCGCCAGCCCGTCCGCTCGGTCGCCCGGCCCGGCAACCCGTCGACGAGTCCGGCGTCGGCGAACGTGCGCACCGCGGCCTCGATGCGCGGCAGCGCCAGCTCGCCGTAGCGCTCCAGGTAGGCGAAGAGGAGGTCGCGAATGCTGTTGCGGCCGTCGAGGCGCTCCCAGACGAACACCTCGCGCTCGTCGAGCTGCAGGTAGGTGCCGGTGCGGGTGTTCTTGAGCACCCACCGTTCCTCGCCTGCGACCCGTTTCAGCGCCCAGCCGCTGCGCGCCCGGGGGATTGTGGCGAGCGGTTCCTCGGCCGTCGGGGCCTCGGGTGTCTCGGCGCCGGCGGCCCGCAGCACGGTGTGCTCGGTGCCGCGCAGCTGGGTCTTCGAGCCGACCGCCGTCGGGCGGGGCTGGACGAAGGAGACGTCGACGTCGCCGAACCCGATCTGCGAACCGTCGCCGAGCACGGCTGGCGCGTTGCGCTCGTCGATGACGGTGCCGTTGAACGAGTCCAGGTCCTCGACGTGGAACCCGTCGGCTTCCCGGACGATCCGGGCGTGCCGGCGCGACACGCTTTCGTCGTCGATCACGACGTCGTTGTCGGCGCCGCGCCCCACGGTCGTGACCCGGCCGGTCAGCGATACCTCGCCACCCTCCCACCGCAGCACGGGGGCGCTGGCCTCGGTCACCTTCGCGCGCCGGTGCGGGGTGCCGCAGGACAGGCAGTACGGGAAGTCGCGGCGGACGTGGACGTGGCAGGCGGAGCAGAGCATGGCTACCCCAGGTCCCGCACGCTGCCGAGGCCGTGGGAGCGCATCGCGGCGGCGCCGGACTCGGAGATTGTCGACGCATCCGAGCGCTGGTACTCGACCGTGTCGCCGGCACCGAGGTTGGCCTCGTTCAGCGCCGGCACGATGGTGGCGCTGTAGCTGAACGGTTCGGGGTAGGGCGTCCACGAGTCCGAAGGGCCCGGTGGTGGGATCAGAGTGATCTTCTGCAGGCCGCCTCCGAGATCTTCAGTGATCTGCCAGCCGCTCTGGTAGTGCCCGCGTCCGTCCGGGAAGTCGTGCGCGTTCAGCAGGAAATGGCGCTGGTGCCCGTCCGCGTAGTACCGCGTGATGTCCTGACCGTGCCGGCCGTCGATGTCGATGACGGTCAGCCCGCCGTAGGCCCATTCCTGTACGACTTTGTGCTCGTAGACCTGGCCGTCGGGACTGTTGCTGACCACCGAGCCCAGGTGGCCGAGGGAATCGTAGGTCTTGGTGTAGGTCCATCCCGGTCGCTCGACGTTCGGCGTGGTCTCGGTCCTCGCCCCCTCGACGGGGTTGGGGTTGGGCACGACGTTCCCGTCGGCGTCGACGACGTGGCTGGCGGTCGACTGGTGCCCGATGTCCTCCAGTCCCGCGGTATGACCGGCCAGCAGGTCCGATGGGTTCACCTGGCCCCCGTCGACGGGCGCCGGACCGCTCGGGAACGTGCTCAACTGGCCGCCGTCGACGCCGGACGCCGCAGGAACCCCGGTCCCCGGCTCGACACGGAACATCTGTGCCGCACCGGGGACGCCGTCTGCGGGGGCGGCGGCAGGGTCCGCGCCGGCGTCAGGGGACCCGGGGCCCGCCGGCGTGATCTCCCAGCGGCCGTCAGCGCCCAGGACGGCGTGCACGCGCATCTCGCCGTATCCGTTGTGCACGCCGATGACGTCCCACGAGCCGTCGGGGTTGGCCAGCGCGTGCCCGCCGACGGCCTGGCCGATGCCCCAGATCGCATTGGTGAAGGCGAACTCCGGCGAGCCGTCGGGGTTGGTCGCGACCCGCACGTCGACGAGGCCGGGCTGGCCCTCCATCGGCAGCTGTGTCTGGATCTCGGTGGGCGGAACCCACCCGGTCGACGGCGGGAGCAGGCCGCTCGAGATGTAGGTGGTCTGCAGCGGCGCGTCGGGCCCGAGCACGGTCAGGACGCGTCCGCCGTCCTGGACCTCGCTGTACACCGGGATCACCCGGCCGTCGGACGTGGTGCCGAAGATCTTCTCGGCACCGGTGCTGTCGGCGGGCAGGTAGACCGTCACTGGGCCCTGGGCGGTCGTAACCACGACCTGGCTGCGGCCGTCCTGGCCGGTGAACAGCTGCGCGTTCTGGTCGAGTGGGATGCCGGCAGCGTGCGCAGGAGGTGGCGCGGCGCCCGGAGCCGTCGGCTCCGGGGTGTCGACCGGAGCGGTGGGTCCGGGCGCGACCGCCGGGTCCGCCGACACGGCCGGGGTGGTCGCTCCGGTCGGCACGGGCATACCGGTGGGCCCGCTCACGCCCGGCGCTGGTGGCGCGCCCGTCACGTGCTGGGGCAGCAGCGCCGCCCGTTGCTCGGGCGAGAGGTCGCTGAACAGGGTCGCCGGATCGGTGATGTAGACCAGGCCCGTGCCGGCGGCGTTGTCCTCGCTGACGGTCACGGTGCCGTCTGGGTTGGGCGTGATGTGCGTGTGCGCGGTCAGCCCGTCGCCCGGCCAGTAGATCGCGACGTCCCGGCTGCCGTCCGGGTTGGTCACGGCCGTGTACTCCTGGCCGGTCTCGCTGACGACGTGCGCGGGAGCGGCCACCTGGTTGGGCGCGGGCCCCTCGACGAACGTCCACACCTGCGGCCCGGCCCCTGGCGGCGGCGCGGCCGCGACGACGACCCGGCTGCCGTCGGGGCCGGCGCTGGTGAGCACGCTGCCGCCGTCGACCGTGCGGTCGAGCTGGAACGTCTTGGCCGTGGCGCCCTCCCCGACGGTGAGAACACGGCTGCCGTCGGGGTTGGCGTCCAGGGTGTACGGCGCCGGCTGACCGTCGGTGTCCCCGGCGAGCGACTCGACGAGGGCGGTGCTCTGTCGCGTGGTCTGGAAGACCTCGGACAGTCCGGGGGGCAGGAACGTGATGTCGGTCTGCCGGCCGTCGAACCCGGTCGCGACGATCGCGCCGGCACTGTTCTGGTGGTAGACGAGCGCCGAGTCACCCTCCCCGACGGTGACCGTCCGGGAGCCGTCGGCTGCCGAGTCGACCGTGAACTGCTGCCCGACCGCCGGGCCGAGCGCGGTGGTGAACTGCGTGCCCTGCAGGAAGCCCTCCAGTTCCCTCGGTGGGTAGTCGAGCAGGAATCGCGAGCCGTCGTCGCCGACGAGGTACACCTTCGCGGGCCCCGACAGGTCCGAGGTGACCTCGAATGTCCCGGCCTGGCCGTTCTCGGTGACGGTGACCAGGCGGCTCCCGTCGGGCCGGTCGAGCGTCCGCACCGTCGCCGGCTCGACCGGGTCTGCGGGCTCGGCCGGGGCGGGGGCATCGGTCGGTGCCGAGGTCGTCGATCCGTCGGCCGCGACGACCAGCGTCTCGGTACTCCCGTCGGGGTGCACCACGGTGTAGCCCACCGACCCGTCGCCGTTGACGGTGTGCCCGACGATGCGGGAACCGTCCCCACCCAGCTCGACCGGGCCACCGCCGCCGGTCGGGTTGAGGTAGTAGTGCGGCAGGCCGGACTGGTCGGGTACCTCCTGCGCGAGCGTCGTCCCATCAGGCGCGACGATCGCCGACTGGGTCGAGCCGTCCGGCCGGACGAACGTGAACGTCGCCGTGCCGTCGGCGTGCTGCTCGCTTCCCTGCGCGACGGTGCCCTCCGGGGCGAAGACCACGGCCTCCGTGTCTCCGCCGGTACCGATGTAGAACGACGTCTGCCCGTCCCCGTTCGAGGTACCGACGTGCCACTGCGATCCCGGCTCCACAGCGTCGGGCATCGGCGTGCCGTCGGCGGCGACGGTGATCGTGGTGCCATCAGGCCGAGCGAAGGTGTACACCGGCTGCCCGGTCGTCGGGTCGGTCGTGCTCGCGACCATATGCGTGCCGTCGGGCCCGACCTCGACCGACGGCATGCCTTCGGTGAACAGGTGCACCGCCAGCGAGGTGTCACCGGGCTTCGGGACCAGCAGCGACCCGTCGGGCAGCTGGTGAGCGGGGTGGCCATCGAGGTCGAACGTGCGGGTGCCGGTCGGGTAGCCGTCCGCCGGAGCGGGCGCGGGGGCGGCAGGCGCGGCGGTCGAGGCGTGCGAGATGACACCGTCGGCCGACACCGTGAACGTGTCGGTGGTCCCGTCGGTGTTGACGCTGGTCTGCACGTACCCGCCGCCCGGCTGCGGTGTGATCGTCGCCGGATGGGTGCTGCCATCGGCGGTGGTGACAGTGACCTCGCGCGGGCCATCGACGAGGTGTGCCGGCTCGGCCGCGCTGGGATACCCCAGGTCCGGGCCCGGCTGATCCAGGTCCAGCGCCGCAAACACGGCGGCGGGATCGAGGTTGGTCGCGGCCGCGATGGCGGGCACCTGGTCCTGCGGATTCGCCAACGGGTAGCGGGATCCGTCGCCGAGACCGAAGGTGTACTGCGGCGACGCCCCCTCGACCGGTGTCACCTCGAACGTGGCCGAGACCGTGCCCTTGGTGATCGTGACCAACCGACCCCCGTCAGCGGTGGCCTCGGTCTGGAGACGAGCGTCGCCATCCGTCGAACCGTCGCCCGTGCCCGTCGTGGGACCGGGAGCCTCGGTCTGGAGTTGGGGCGCCGAACCGTCGACAGCCGGATCAAGGGACCCCTGCCCGCCGACGGATCCGTCGGAACTCGACGCGCCCACGGGGGCCGACGGGGCCGCGCCGGGCGCGGGCAGGGTCGGGTCCGCCGCGGCCGCTGACGAGGTGGTCGCAGCGGGCGGTAACGAGCCGAGCAGCTGCTGGTCGTCCGCGGCCTGCTCGGGAACGGGTTGTTCGGGGGCGGGTTGTTCGGGGGCAGGCGGTTGGAGCGTCGCCGCAGGCCCGGACGCATCGGCGGGGGCGCTCGGCGCAGACTGCGCGGCTGCCGGGCCGATGTCGGCGCCGGACGGGTCGACCGATTCGGGCTGCATTGCCAGCCCGGACGCGTCGTCGGAGCCGATGGGCGACGGCTGGACGGCAGCCGGGCCGGCGCCGGACGAGTCATCGGGGGACCGGTCCCGCACACCCTCGCCGGCCGCTACCGACGGGGAACTGTTCTCAGGCTCGCCTTCGTCCGTGCGATCAGCAGCTTCCCCATCGCTAACGCTTGGCTGGGCAGCATCGGACCGGGCTTCATCATCGGCCTGCGCGGCGTCATCGGGCTGGGCATCATCCTGCTGAGTTTCACCGCCATCGTCCTGCCCACCGTCGCCGCCATCGTGGTCCTCGCCAGCGCCGGATCGGGCGTCTCCGCTGCCGGACTCGCCGCCGGACTCACCACCACTGGACTCGTCGCTGTTTGACTCGCCACCGACAGAATCGTCGCCGCCCGAAGCACCGCCGCCGGAGTCGTCGCCACCGGAGTCGCCACCGTGCTCCGTCGGCGCCTGCATCGCGTCGACGGCGCTGGAGAGGGCGCTGCCGAACACCCCGCCCGACCGGGAGAGCCGCTCCTCCAGCCGGCGGGGTTTCCCTGACGTGGTGTCGATCGGGGTCGCGGCGATCCTCGCGGCATCGGCCGGGCTGAGCCCGTACCTCTCCACGAGCAACTCGGGACGGTTCCGGACGGCGGCGGCGAATGCCGGATCGGTCGCCATCCGGGCCAGGGCGTCGAGCAGGGCGGTGCCGGGCATCGGGGTCCTCCGGAGGTTCATCGGCACGAGTAGGTGAAGTGGCCGACGGCGTCGACCGGATCGGGTCGCAGCACCCGCAGCGTCGCGCTCGCCGGGTAGGTACCGGACCCGCTGAACGTCCACATGAGATGGACCTGCGGCGCCGTCTCGCCGTCGGCGATCGATTGGGTCAGCTCGGCGGACACCTGGCCGTCGCTGCGCACCCACTGGTAGGTGAGCACCCCGGGCTTGCCGTTCGTAGTGGCCGTGCCGACGACATCCACGGTCACGTCGCACGACGTGCCCGGCTCGACGGCAGGTGCGACGGTCGCCGCAGTCACGCGCAGATGTTCGGGCCGGGTCAGCAGGAACGCGAGCACGGCGACCGCGATCAGGGCCGTGATCACGCCGCCGGTCTGGGAACGGCGCCGCGTCCGTCGCAGCGGGGCCGCGACCGGCCACGTCGGCGTGGGCGCAGCCGTGGTTGGCACGCCGGGGGGCCTGCGCACCGCATGCCCGAGACGGGTGGCCCGCTCGTCCACCAATTCAGGGCGGCCCCGCCCGGCACGGGTGGCCCGATCAGACGGTGCCGGATCCGCGACGCGTGCGACCGGGTCCGGTCTGCGCCCGGATCGAGTGGCGCCATCTCGTGCAACGTCGGGGCCATCGGACCCCGCGGCGGTCGGGAGGCCGAGGCCGGTGTCGTCCGCGTCCGCCCTACGGCGCCCTGCACTGGTGGGGCGGTCCTCGGCGGCCATCACAACTGCACCGTGAGCACGCCGAGGTCGATCAACGGCGGGTCGTCGCTTCCGTCCGAGCCTTCGCCGCCGCCGCCGTCGGGCTCGGGGCTCGCACCACCGATGCCCTGGTTACCGTCGGTCGAGCCGTCACCCTGACCGAGGCCAGCACCGTCGTCGATACCCGTCGCACCACCGGCACCTCCCGGCCCATCGGTCCCGCCGCTCCCGCTGATCCCCGTGCCGTCGCCGGTGCCAGCGGCCGGCGCCCCGCTGCCCGAGCCGCCGCCGTTGCCCTGGTTCCCGTCGATCGAGCCATCGCCCTGACCGAGACCCACACCGTCGTCGGCACCAGTCGCACCACCCGTACCTCCCGGCCCATCGGTCCCGCCGCTCCCGCCGATCCCCGTGCCGTCGCCGGTGCCAGCAGCCGGCGCCCCGCTGCCCGAGCCGCCGCCGTTGCCCTGGTTCCCGTCGATCGAGCCATCGCCCTGACCGAGACCCACACCGTCGTCGGCACCAGTCGCACCACCCGTACCTCCCGGCCCATCGGTCCCGGTGCCCCCGCCGATCCCCGTGCCGTCGCCGACGCCAGCAGCAGGTGCCCCGCTGCCCGAGCCGCTGTCGTTGCCCTGGTTCCCGTCGGTCGAGCCACTGCCCTGACCGAGGCCAGCACCGTCGTCGGATCCGCCGGCTGCCGCACCTCCGGCCGACCCGTCCCCGGCGTCGGCGTCATCGGCGTCATCGGCGGCGGTGTCATCGGCGGCGGTGTCATCGGTGTCGCTGTCATCGGCTGCGGTGTCGGCGAACTGGCCCCCGGGCTCGCCGGCCGCCGGTTCCTCGTCGACGACTTCGGCCGGCCCGGTGAGCAGCCGGGCGGAGGTGCCGCCACCGGCCACGGGCGCAGCCGGCTGACGCAGTGCTGCTGCAGCGGCGGGAACCTCGGGCCCCGACCCGGACCCGACGACCGACGGCACCGCCCCGGACTCTGGCGACCGGGCCGGGGCTCCGGCAGTCAGGGACCCGCCCGGTGCCGCGACGACGACCGGAGGCTCTTGCACCCCGGCGAAGAGCACCGCCCCGCCGCCGAGCACGAGTACCGCGACCGCCCCAGCCGCGGCCAGCACCCGCCCGCTTGGCCGCGCACGGCCGAGCACGGTGGAGGCGATCGCTGTCCCGCCGACCACCCCGCCGGCCAGCGGAAACAGAAAGGCCAGCAGAGCCGCCCGGCGGGCCAGCTGGTCGCGACCGCGTTCCTCCCAGTCCGGCCCGTAACCCGCGGTCGCCGCAGCCTCCAGCTCCGCGAGGAACTCGGCCGTTCCCGACGGGCGCTGCGCCGGGTCCTTCGCCATGCCCCGCTCGAGCAGCGGCCGCACCGGCTCCGGCAGCCAGGCGACGGGGACCGGCGCGCGCTCGTGCTGGCGGCGCAGCGCGTCGAGGTCGTCCGCGTCGAACGGGGGCCGGCCGATGAGGCACTCCGCGAAGGTGACGGCCGCCGCGTACACGTCGCCCGCGAAACTCGCCGGCCTGCCCTGCCACTGCTCGGGCGCCATGTACTCGGGCGTTCCCGAGGTCATTCCCGCCGTGCCGGCGCGCGCCGCGACGCCGAAGTCGGTGAGGATGCTGCGCCCGGCCTGGGTGACCAGCACGTTCTCCGGCTTGTAGTCCCGGTGCACCACCCCCTGCGCGTGCGCCGCGCCGAGCCCCAGCAACGATCCGCGCAGCGCCACCAGCGCCGCCTCCGGCTCGGTCGGACCGTGCTCGCGCAGCAACGCCCGCAGCGACGCCCCGTCAACCAGGTCCATGACGAGCGCCGCACCCGCCGCGGACTCCTGGAAGGCGAGCAGCCGCACCACATGCGGGTCGTGCACCCCGGACAGCAGCGTCGCCTCGTCCCGGAACTCCGCCCGGAACCCCGGGTCGGCCAGCAGGTCCGCCGCCAAGTACTTGATCGCGACGGACGCACCGGACCGGTCCGTCGCCAGTACGACGGTGCCGCTCGCCCCGCTGCCGAGCTCCCTGACATGCCGATACCCGGGGACGTTCCATGACGGCTCGATCATGGACGCGATTCTGTGCGAGGCGCCCGCTCGCGACCTGCGTAGTGGACTACTCGATTCGGTCTGGTCGGTACCGCCACGTGCGGACAATCCGGTGCTCCTCATGAACGTCGGGTCGCCAGACGAAGGGTGTCCAGTGCACGCCGCCGGCTCGGCCCGATGCTGCCGATCGGGATGTCGCGTGCCCGCGACATCGCCGCGTACGTCGGTGGCGGCGAAGCCATGAGCGCGCGCAGGAGTTGCCGGTAACGCGGCCGGATCGACTCCGATGCTCGATGCAGCGCAAGGTCGCGCTCGCTGCGCAGCAGCCTGGCGTCCACCGGATCCTGATCGTCGGGCGGGCTGTCCGGCAGCATCGAGGGCAGCCCGACCTGCTCGCGACGGGAACGGCGCAGCTGGTGCAGGCATTCGCGGCGGACGGTCGTGGCCAGCCAGCCGGGGAGGCGGTCGGGGCCGGTGATCCGGTCGAGATGTTCGACCAGTCGCAGCCACGTGGTCTGCGCGGCATCGGCGGCGTCGGCCGGGGCCAGCCGGAAGCTGCGGGCGATCGACCAGACCATCTCGGTGTAGCGCTCCACGATCAGGGCAAGGGCGTCGTCGTCGCCGTCAGCTGCTGCTCTCAGCAACGTCCGGTCGTTCTGAGAGCAATCACTGCTGTCCGACATTCGGCTCCTCCTGGACGTCGTGGTCGATGCGACGATGACCGTCCGGATCTCCCGGGTGCCAGGGTCGAAGCTCCCGCCCGATCCGGGCAGGTTCCCGGCCGCACACACGGATCGACGGGGGACCCGTGGGGCGCGCTGTCGTGGACATGCCGCGAGTGTCATCGGCCCCGCGGATCCGGCCATCCCGGAAACCACGGATAGGTGGTACGGGTACTCGGCCGGTTCAGCCGGTGCGGCGCGCGCTCCAAGCAGCGATCTGGCTGCGGCTGCTGAACCCGAGCTTGGCCAGGATGTGCTGCACGTGGCTCTCGACGGTGCGCTCGGAGATGTGCGTGGAAGCGGCCACCTGCCGGTTGGTGAGCCCGCGGCCGACCAGCTCGGCGATCTCGGTCTCGCGGTGGGTCAACACACCCCCGTCCCGAACCTGACCGGCGAGCCGCGCGATCTGCGCGCGCAGTGGCGCCATACCGATCCGATCGGCCACGGTGTCGGCGGCCGCGAGCAGAGCGACGGCCTCGTCGCTGTCAGCCGGTCGGCCGCGGGCCCGCAGCGCTGCCGCGAGCCGGTACCGCGACATCGCCGCGAAGGGGACGAACCCCACCGCTTCGTTGGCAATGATCGCGGCCCGCAGATGGCGCACGGCGGGCTCAGGTCGTCCCGCGCCGAGCGCGGCCGTGCCCAGGTAGAGCTGCACCGAACCGCCGGTGGTCACAGCACCCGCGCCGCCGACGCCGTGCAGATCGGCGTGGGGCAGCAGGAGCCGGTAACAGACCTCTGCGGATGCGGCGTCGCCGAGGTCGGTGGCGAGCAGGGCGCGGTGGGTCAGGACGGGCATCACCATGAACGGCAGGAGCCGCCGCGAACCCGGCGGGGGTAGGCGCGCATACCACCGGTGCGCGGCGTCCAGCCGACCGACCGCCATCAGCCACTGCGCAAGCCACGAGCGCACGAGTGCAACGAACGGGCTGTCGTGCTCGGCCATCGACTCGAGCGCATCGACCTCGACGTTGCTGCCGGTGAACATCCTCAGCGTGAACCGCACCGCGGTCGCCGTCAGGAGAGCCCCCGAGTGCTGCCCGTCCTCGGCGATCCGCATCGCCTCGTCGTTGAGCCGCGTGGCGTCGGCGTACTGACCGCGGCCGAAGGCCAGCGCCGCCCGGCTCCGGATGAGGTGCAGTCGGGCGAGCGGCAGCCGCAGCCGGGCCACGACCGGTTCGACGCGGTCGAGCTCCAGCTCGGCATCGGCGATCCGGCCGGCCTGCAGGAACGCGTCGAAGCGCCAGATGCGACCCCACAGCGCAGCGTCGGCGTCGCCGGTGGACTCGCCGAGGGCGAGCATCCGCCCGCCCAACGCCGCGCGCTCCGCGTTGCCATCAGCGCTCGACCGGGCCAGCTGGCGCGCCCGCAGGGCGCTGACCAGCGACTCCCGGTCGCCGAGCCGCTCCGCCATGGCCAACGCACGCGCGCTCGCGTCGTCCATCCCGTCATGGTCGGCCGCGACCACCATGGCGTG
Source organism: Pseudonocardia sp. GCM10023141 (assembly GCF_042653605.1). Classification (NCBI taxonomy): domain Bacteria; kingdom Bacillati; phylum Actinomycetota; class Actinomycetes; order Pseudonocardiales; family Pseudonocardiaceae; genus Pseudonocardia; species Pseudonocardia sp. GCM10023141. The sequence continues at coordinate 52,906 of NZ_JBHSIR010000019.1, read as the reverse complement.
ACAGAGCTGGGCGAGCAGCCTGGCTCGCAGCGGACTGTCGGCCGGGGCGAGATCCCGCAGTGCCTCCTCGCACCACTGCCTCGACACCGCCAGCCACGTCAGGTCCGACACCCCGGGCATCACCAGCGCGGCTCTGCCCAGCAGCTGCGGGTCGCCGATGTGCCTGGCCAGGTCGGCAGCTTCGGTGCACAGCTCGGTCGTGGTCGCGACGGCGTTGGCGGCCGCGTACGCGTGCGCCGCCGCGATGAGCAGCTCGGCGCGCGCGGCGGCCGGCAACACGCTCCGGCCGGCATCGACGGCGAGCGTGTACAGCCGCGCCGCCTCCTCGTGGGCGAGCTGTGCCATGGCCTGCTCGGCAGCCGTCCGGGCCCACCCGACCGCGGCCGCGGGGCTGCCGAGCGGGAGCGCGGCGAGCGCGTGGTGGGCCAGCTCGGGCGCGACGTCGGGGTCGGTCGCCATCGGTTCGAGCAAGGCGACGATGCGGTGGTGGACCCGGGTCCGCTGGGCCGGGGCGAGCTCCACCAGCAGGGTCTCGCGGACGAGGTCGTGGCCGAAACGCAGGGCGGTGCTTCCACGTGGGCGGTCGAGGAGGCCGTCGGCGAGCGCCGGCTCCAGCTCGTCGAGCAGCGTCTCCGCGGACACTCCGGCTGCCCCGGCCAGCATCTCGAGATCGAACTCGCGGCCGATCACCGCCGCGACGTCCAGCACCGTTCTACTGGCCGGGGGTAGGCGGTCGAGCCTGCGCCGGACGGCGTCGCGGACAGCACCGGGCACCTGGTCACCCGTCGCACCGGGGTTGGCCAGCACCCGGCCCAGCTCCCCGACAAAGAACGGGTTGCCACGGCTGCGGCGCACGACCGTCGCCACGACCTCCGCCGATGGCCGCCTACCGAGCCGATCCGTCAGTGCTGCCGCGACGGCGTGCTCGTCGAGGCCGCGCAGCTCCAGGCGAACCGTGCCGGGCAGCCGTGCGAGGTCGGCGACGGCCGCGGTGCGAGCGGGATCGTCGCCGAGCTCACGGGGCCGGTAGGTGACCGCGAGCAGCAGTCGAGCGTCGCGCGCGTGCCTGGCCACGTGGCCGAGCAGCGCCAGCGATGCGGGGTCGGCCCACTGCGCGTCGTCGAGCACCAACACGAGCCCGCCCGGCGCGGCGGCCTCCGTGAAGAAGGACGCGGCGGCGTCGAATGCGGCGAAGCGCTGCTCCGGCCCCGCGGGGCCAGGGGGAACCGCACCCGAGGTACGCAGCTCCGGCGCGATCCGGACGAGCTCGGCCGCCACCTCGGGCAGCACCGCCTCGGGGCCGGCGGCGGCGATCCACGAACGCAGGATCCGCCGCCACGGCCAGTACGCGGGCGCACCCTCCTCGTCAGTGCAGGTGCCCCACAACGCCGGAACGGCCCTGCTCCCGGCGATCCGGCAGACCTCGGCCACGAGCCGGGTCTTGCCGATCCCCGGCTCGCCCGCGACGAGCGCCACCCCCGGCCGCCCGGCGAGCGCGTCCTCGAACCGGCCGACCAGCTCGTCCAGCTCGGCGGATCGACCGACGAACCTGGGCTCCACCGGGCGAACGTAGCGCAGGCCCGTACCGCTCGACGTGGTTCCCCCGATGTCGCCCAGCTCGTGACGTCGTCGAGTGCCCCGCCATGACCCAGACGACGACGCACACCACAGCGATAGACCGGCGCCGGCACCGCATCGCCATCCGCGTGGCACGCCTGTTCGACGGAGCTGGGACGCCGATCCGGGCCGATCCGCTCGTCGTGGTCGAGGACGGCCATTTCGCCTCCGTCGCGTTCGGGCTGCAGGCCGCCGCGCCGCCGGACGCCGAGCCGCTGGAGCTGCCCGGCGCCTCGCTGCTGCCCGGGCTCGTCGACGTGCACGTCCACCTGGCCTTCGACGCGGGTCTCGACCCCGTGGGCACGCTGGCCGGTCGGGACGACGCCGCGGTCCTCGACGCCATGGCCGACACACCCAGCAACTCCTCGACCTTCGCGCGGCCGTTCCGGGGAATACCTGAACATCAACGAAACGACACCGGAGATCCGTCGAGCGTCCATCCGCAGGTCTCGGCAATTCCTCCGTCGGTCTCCCGGCGGGACTATGGTCGCCAGGCTGGCGCGCTCGCTACGCTGGCCTGTGTCGTGATCATGGAAGGTGGTGTGGATTGGCTGAAGCGGAGCCCGGGCTCATATCCCTGTCCCGGTGGATCAGGCAACTGCGCGCGGAGCTCGAAGCCGCGGTCGCAGAGGGCGCGTCCAGCCCGGTCCGGTTCGTTGTGGGGCCGGTCGAGTTGGACCTGGAGGTGGCCACCACGGTAGCAGCTGACGCCAAGGCCGAGGTCAAGTTGTGGGTGGTGACAGTGGGCGGTGGCGGGTCCGGGTCTCGGACAGCGACACAGCGCATCCATTTCACCCTGACCCCGAAAGCGGTCGACGGCTCTGATCTCGACGTAGCCGAGCTCTATCGCGGCACCGTGCCCGAGTAGTCGGGCCGATGGCTCCGCACCGCCGCTTTCCGTTGCGACCGTCGCAGGTGGTCGAGGTCATCGCGCCAACGGGACGGGAGTCGGCCCGGTTGGGATCGGGGTACCAGATCAGCCCGAGTCTGGTTCTCACGGCGCGACACGTCGTGGCCGGCCTCGCCGGCCAGGTGGACGTGCGCTACGGGCACGGCGGCGATCCACAGCGGTATCCGGCGCGGGTGGTGTGGACCGCACAGGCGAGCGACCTCGATGTCGCGGTACTCCAGTTGACCCAGCCACGTGACTGCGCTGCCGTGCGGTTCGGGGTAGCGCCTGCGGGCGCGACGCAGCGGTACCCGTACCGGTCGATGGGATACCCGCGGTTCCAGACGAGAACGCTCGCCAGCGGGGCGGTGGTCCGGGACGGGCACGAGCTGATGGGGTTCATCAGTCCGCTGACCAACCCGAAGACCGGCCTGTTCGAGTTGGACCGGGACACGCGCGTCAACACGGTGGGCGAAAGCTGGGAGGGCTTCTCCGGGGCAGCGGTCTTCTCGCACGACCTGCTGGTCGGGGTGGTTACGCGAGCGGCGCACACGGCCGGGGTCCTTGTGGCGGTGCCACTGCGGCACCTGATCCCCGGGGCAATGAGGGCGCGCCCGGAGTTCACCGAGCGGCAGGATCGGCTCGACGAGCTGCACGCGCTACTGACCGCCGACCATGTAGACACCCAGCCCGAGCTGATGCGTCGCAGGCCGACGTACCTGGACAGGGTGGCCGACTGGTTCTCGGCCCCCGCTGACGAGCGCTCCACCGAGCTTCACCGGCTGGGGTCCTTCGCCCAGTCCGGCACGAGGTCCCAGTGGTGGATGACGCCGCCGTGGTACGGCAAGACGACCCTCGCCGCTCACTTCTTTCTGCATCCACCGACCGATGTCGACCTGGTCGCGTTCTTCTTCTCGCGCCGCCTCAGTCAGCAGGCTCGCGAGTTCCAGCAGACCGTGGCTGACCAGCTCGCCGCGATCTGCGGTGAGACCGCGCCGACCGGGCCGGATCTGGACGATCTCACCGAACTGTGGACCCGCGCGGAAAGCCACTCAGCCGCGAACAACCGCACGCTCGTCCTCCTGCTCGACGGCCTGGATGAGGCGCACGACCAACGACGCATCGCCGACCTCATTCCGGTTCGAGCTCGGCTGATCGTGTTGAGCAGACCCGGCGTCGAGGTGCCGAGCCTGCTGCCGCCCGAGCACCCTCTGGCCGTTGCCGACTACGTCCTCGAGATGACCCAGAGCCTACATGCAAGCGAGCTCGAGCAGAGGGCCATCCAGGAGCTGGACGACTTGCTTGTGCGCAACCCCGACCAGCCGACCGAGACCGTGCTCGGCCTGTGCGCGGCCGCCGAGGGCCCTCTCAGGCTGTCCGACGTGGACGAGTTGGCAGGCAAACACCTCCCGCGGGGTGAGGCCCTGTCGCTGACCCGCATCAAGAATGTGATGCGGGTGCGGGCCCCGCGCATCCTGCAGCTCACGTCGGATGGCTACGTGTTCGCGCACGATCAGCTGCGTGCCGCCGCAGCCGAGACATTGGGCATGGCGGCGACGCGCCGGTCACGGCAGGCGATCCACTCGTGGGCCGAGCACTACGCAGATCTGGGTTGGCCGGAGTCCACCCCGGGGTATCTCTGCGAGCATTACACCGCTCTGCTCACGACCGTGAACGACACCGCACGACTGGTCCGACTGCCCAGCCGCCCGCGGACCGCCCTCCTGCGTAGCCGTGCCGGGCACGACACCGCAGCGCTGCGGGAGATCGACGACGCGTTAACGGCCGCCGTCAGCGCAGAGGACATCGTCAGCACACTGGTGCTGGCGATTCACCGCGATGAGCTCCTGACGCCGGTCGGCCACCTACCCCAGGAGATCGCGGTCGCGTGGGGCGCCGTGCACCAATGGGGCCGCGCCGCATACCTGGCAGCCAATCTCACCGCTCCCCCCTATCGCGCCTGGGCACTCCGCGAGCTCGCCGCTGTCGCGGAGGACCTCGGCGAATCGGACCGGGCCGCCGGATTTCTCGCCGCCGCCGCCGCCATCGCGTCCGAACCGTGGGAAAGCAATGACTACGACGTCGAACTCGCCGGGGGCCTGCACGAAGCACTCGCCGCAGGCGACGTGTCAGGGGCGTGCGACCTACTTTCCGTGGCGGTCGCCGAAGCTCCCGACTACGACCCCGAGCCGGACCAACTGAGCAGGTCACTGATATACAAGATCGACGCCGCGGCGCGCACCCTCAATCCCGCCCTCATCAGTCAAGCCGAGCAACATATACCGGACATTCCGCTGTACTACATGCAGGGTGTCGCGTATGCCCTGCTTGCCCGCGCGATCGCATTCCACGACCTCGATGACGCGCGCCGTCTGGTGAAGAATGCCGAGCTGGTGTCGACGACTGACCATCTCACCGCTGAACACATCAGACTGCTATCCGTCGTCGCGGAGGCTGACGCCAGGGCTGGCGACACCGACGGCGTGAAGGTCATCCTCGACTCGGTCGGCGACCGGGTCGGGGCCGCCGAGATCCTCCACACCGTGCAGACAGCGGCCAAGGGCTACCCACTCGAGATAGCCGAACGGTTGGCCGGCCTGTCCGACGAGTCGGTCGGCATGCTGCTGACGCTCGCCGACCTGGCCCACAGTTCGGGAGACGCTGCCCGCGCATTGCGCTACGTCGACGCGGCGCGACAAAAGGAGTCAGACACCCGTCGCCTGCAAACCCCCAACTACTGGTCCGGTCACATCAGCTGGCACTCCATCTCGCAGATCGCGCAGCTGTATGCGCGCCTGGGACACGTGGAGCGGGCCATCGCCATTCTTGGCGAGATCGAGGACCCGGACCAGCTCGACGACGCCGTCGTCGAGATCGTGCGGATCCTGGCCGCATACGACCCCGCGCGCGGCGCCATCGCCAATGACCTACTCGGCCTGGTTACCGGCGTCCGGCACCAGGTGGATGCGCACATCGAAGTGGCCAAGGCGGCCAGTCGCATCGGCGATCAGGCGCGCGTGTGGGCGGTCCTCGACCGCGCGGCCGAGCTCTCCAACCCGCAGAACGAGCACTACGGACTGATCACAGTGGCCGCCACCGCCGCCGCGCTGGGCACCACGGACGCGTTCGACTTCGCCGACCGAATTATCGCGGACTACCCCGACCCCTACGTCCGGGCCGACGCGATGACCGAGATCGCCGCTTCCGAAGCCCGCAGCGGGTTCGTGGAACGGGCCGCCACCAGCCTCTCGGCAGCCCTCGCCGTGGCGGCGGAGGTCGACCACGAGCCGAGTCGCCGAGCCCTCCACACCGCCGTCGTGAGGGCCGCCGGCGCACTGCCCACCTCACGGCGCGGCCCATACTTCGCGTCACTCGCCGGCACTGTCGAGCGAAGCGACCTCCACGACGCGATCGGCCAGCTCCTCGAGTCGACGGAGAAACCAGCGGAACTCGCGAAGGAGGTGCTCGCCCATATACGCCGACCCTCGACGAGCCTTCGAACCCACCTCGCCATCGCGGTCGCCGACGACCCGGCATCGTTCGAGCAGCTGTACTCGTCACTGCGCGGCAGACTCGACGAAGAAATCCATGTCGACCTGCTCGTCCGATCCGCATTGGCGGCCACCAGCCAAGCGCGAGCCACCACGCTCCTCGACGTGGCGTGGCAACAGACCGCAGCGATCACTGAATCATGGCCGCGGCATCATGCCCGCCTGCAAGTCATGGCCGCCGCGACAAAGACCAGCCCGGAGACCGCCCGCCCGCTGATCGTCGTCGAGCTCGCCAAGTCCTTCGACTGGCGCATCGCAGATCTGGCCATGCGCCTGGACAAGCGCGCAGCCCAGGCGGCAACGGCATGGCTGAGAGATCGAGACATCCGGTATCCGAAACCAGCATCGTTCGACTGAACCCGCCGACCCCTTTGGACCGAGGGCACGAGCGCCACGCGGGTGAACGGCTCAGGGCGGTCAGTTCATACCGGCCGGGCAGCCCTACCGTGCCGTTACCCGTCCGGCCACGGGTGGGCGGGTCTCGAACAGGAGGCAGCCGGACGCGGTGCTCCCTACGTGGCTGAGCCGGCACAATGCGGAGGAGCTGCTGTTTGAGCGCGGCCGGACCGGCCGTGCCGGCGACCCTAGATCGCAGTGCCACGATGGCGGGGGTCGTGGTCGCTGCACTGGCCGCCGTGGGAACGGCGCCGGACGATCCAGGCGCCGTCCTGCGGCTCAGCCAGCGGTTCGCAGAGCCACACGTGGAGGAACAGCTCGTCTTGCGCCGGCTGTCCGCTGTCCTTGAACCGACCGGTGCGTCCACGCCAGCGGCGGATCGCGCGTCTGATCACCGTCGGGCCGTGTTCCCCGGGCCGGTACTGGTGCGCAAGTAGCCGGGTACTCGTGACACGCGCCGCGCCCAGGTAGACGGTGTCCTGTGCCAGCGTGGGCAACCGGCCGAGCACCCGGGTACCGCAGCTGGCCGTGTGTCGAACGATGCCCACCGGGTGTCGGTACCAGCAGGCCGTGCATGCGAGAGGTGAAATCGTGACAACGGTACGGATTGCCACGTTCAATCTGGAGAACTTCGACGAGACCGGTGACGGGGAGCGGCCCTCACTCGATGAGCGCATCGTGCTGATGCGTCCGCAGATCGTCCGCCTACGCGCCGACGTCGCGTGCTTCCAGGAGGTCAACGGCCAGGAGCGGCCCGGCCAGCCCCGCGCGCTGCTGGCTCTGCAACGTCTACTGGAGGGCACGAACCTCGCCGGTGCGAACCTGGTGAGCAGCAAACCCGACAACGATGGCGTCTACGACGAACGCAACCTCGTGGTCGCGACCCACCATCAGGTCCTGGCCCGCGAGCAGCTGCGCAACAAGCTCGTCGCCGAGCCCATGTACCTCCGTCTGACCGCTGTTCCACCCGACACCGAAGCCACACCGATCGGGATCGAACGACCGATCCTGCACGTCACGATCGACACTGGCGTTGCGATCCTGCACGTCATCAACGTGCACCTGAAGTCGAAAATCCCGACCGACATCCCCGGGCAGAAGCTCGACGGGTTCACCTGGAAGACCGCGGAGGCGTGGGCCGAGGGTGTCTTCCTGTCCTCGATGAAGCGGATGAGTCAAGCCCTGGAGGTACGGCGCCTGGTCGACACCATCCTCACCGCCGACCCCGACGCCATGATCATCGTCGCTGGCGACTTCAACGCCACCCCGGACGAAGTTCCCGTGCAGGCCATCCGCGGCGCCGTGGAGAATACCGGAAACGGCGACCTGGCCCGCCGGGTACTCGTCCCCATCGAAAACACCGTGCCGGCGTCGTCGCGCTACACGCTCTACCACCAGGGCAGAGGCGAGATGCTCGACCACATGCTCGTGACACGCAACATGCTCGCGGGATACCGCGGCTCCGAAATCCACAACGAGGTGTTACACGACGAGTCAGCAGCATTCGCGATCGACCGCAAATACCCAGAATCCGATCACGCACCGGTCGTCGCGACCTTCGAGTTCGACGCGTAACCCCGCTGGCTGTCACGGTGTCGTGCTACCAGCAACCGACGAGGAGGAGGAGGAGAGTTCGCGAAGATTTCTTTGCGTGTTGCTGGCAGGCCGGGAACGGCGACCGTGCCGGGTCTGCGGGCGCCGGCTTGCGGGGTCCCGGCGCTTGTCCCGCCGGGCGATGAAGGCGGGCTGCTGCCGGCCACCGGCCTCCCCACACCCCCGGATCACCACGGGCCGGAGCCGTTGATGTCTCGCTCAACCGGTGGTGCCGTGCGCAGCGCATGGTGTGGTCAGCTGATCGCGGGGGGTGACGACATGACATCGATCTGGAGTGACGTCGCGGCGGACCGCGAACGCCGACGCCGCGCGCAGCGCACGGCGGAGAAGCAGTTCCTCAGGGCGATGGCAGCCGATCAGGAACGTGCCCGGCGGGCCGCGGTGGCCACCGACCGTGTAGAACGAGCCGAACAGACGCGCCGCGTCCGCGCGGAGCAGGAACACGAGGCTGCCGGACTCGACGCGAACGTGCAGACCATCGTGGCGCAGCTGGCCGGGCTGCTGCGCAGCGCCGCCCGCGAACCGGCGCGCGACCTCGCGTTCTTCTCCGCGTCCCTCCCCACCACGACCCCGCCGACGCTCGATGATGTTCCTGCGCCACCGCGCCCCGCCTGGTCAGCGTTCGCGCCCGCGGAGCCGGGCATGTTCGGGCGGCGGCGCTATGACCGTGCCGTCACGGTGGCCAGGGCAGAGTTCACGCAGGCGATCACCGACTACGACCGACAACGCCAGGAGGGCTTGGCGGCACTACTGCAGGAACACCAGGACGCCGCCAGCCAACGGCGCCGCGCCCATCACACAACATGGACCGCCACGGCAACGGCGGTGGCCGCAGGCGATCCCGACACCGTCGGCGAGTTCGCGGCGACGATCCTGTATGCCTCCACCCTCCTGCGCGGCCTCCTCGACGGCGGGCGCGGAACCTACGAGCCCGGCGGTCAGGAGCTGGTTCTCGAGATCGAACTACCCGACCTCGACGGGATCCCGGCAGAGCGCGCCTGGCGCAACGTCCAGCAGCGGCGGCAAGCCGAGGAAGATGTCCACGCCCGCGGCGAGCAGCCGCCGACCGACGATCACCGACCCGGCGATCAGCACCACCACGGCGGCGACGACCCACAGGTCCGCCCACCGCGCCCGGGTGTCGTGCACGGTGATCACCGTCGTGGCGGGCACCCGCACACCTCTTACGAAGCCGGACCTGCGACCGGAACCGCTGCGCGGCGACACGATATGCCTACCGTCGGGCCCGACACCGCGTCCACCTCCGAGGCGACCACGAGATCACCGCTGGTTCTGCGACACCGCGCCGGCCGCGCGGATCGAGCGCTCGAGGAGGAGCTCGTCACCGCGGCGAGCAAGGCCGCCCAGCCCCGGTCCGGCGAGGCCCGGCCTCCTCACCCGATCGCGGGTGCCCGACGATCGGCTACGGGGCACCGCCCGGATCGACGTCGCGGGCCAGGATCTGGTCGACGACCTCCGCCACGTCCGCGCCCACCACGTCCGGTTGGGGCCCGAATGGACTGGGCGCCATCCCGGGCCGGGCGACGAAAGCGGCTTTGCACCCGGCCGCGAGCGCGCCGGAGACGTCCCCCGAGCGCGCCAGCGACCAGCCGGACCTCGCCGATGTCGACCCTGACGCTCCGGGGACGTAGTCGCCGGTCAGGCCCCCCCACGAAGGTGAGCTGGAACAGCTGGGCGAACCACTGGCCGCGGAGCCGAAGAGCTCGACGAACGCGTCGTCGAGGGCTCCGAGGTCGAGCAGGGTCTCGTTGACGTCGAAGGCGATGACGCGGGTCATCGGCGCTCAGCTCCGTGCTCGCGCATGTAGCGGATACCGATGGCGCCGCTCGAGAAGACGCTGACGACGACCGCTCCCGCAGGATCGAGCACGAAGCCGTGGACAGCAGGTACATGGGCTCGGGGTTGACGTAGGCGCCGGTGGCCTCGGCGACGGCGCGGGCGTCGGCGCTATGGCCGACGGGGAAGGCCAGGTGGTGTTTGCCGACGAGGGCCTTGGTGGTGGCGCCGTCGTCGACGGAGAGCGCCACGACCCGGGTGCCGATCGTCTCCAGGGTCTCGCGGGCCTCCCCGGAGCGCGGCTCTGCGGGTCGGATCCGCTCAGCTCGGACGGCCTGCGTTCGGGGTGATCGAGAGACGTCTCCCGGCGAGGCCGCGCGGGCGCACCGCGAGCCGGTCGGCCACGGCGACGAGCGCTCGTGCCGCCGGCGCGTCCGGGTGGCCCAGGACGAGGGGATGCCCGGCGTCGCCGCCCTCGCGCAGCCGCTGGTCGAGCGGGATCTGCCCGAGAAGCGGCACCTCGGTGCCGACGGCCAGGGTCAGCCGCTGCGCGACGGCCGCACCACCGCCGCTGCCGAACAGCTCGATCCGCGCACCCTCGGGCGTCTCGAACCAGGACATGTTCTCCACCACTCCGGCAATGCGCTGCCCGGTCTGGACGGCGATGGTGCCGGCGCGCTCGGCGACCTCGGCGGCCGCCTGCTGCGGTGTCGTGACGACGAGTATCTCGGCGGTGGGCAGCATCTGCGCCAGGGAGATGGCGATGTCACCGGTGCCAGGGGGCAGGTCGAGGAGCAGGACGTCCAGGTCGCCCCAGAACACGTCCGCGAGGAACTGCTGCAGGGCACGGTGCAGCATCGGCCCCCGCCACACGACGGGTGCGTTGCCGTCGGTGAACATCCCCACCGAGATCAGCCGGATCCCGTACGCCCGCGGCGGCATGATCATGCGCTCCACCTGGGTCGGGCGGGCGTCGGCGGCGCCGAGCATCCGGGGCACCGAGTGGCCGTGGATGTCGGCGTCGAGGATGCCGACCGCCAGGCCCCGCGCGGCGAGTGAGGCCGCCAGGTTGACCGCGACGCTCGACTTGCCGACACCGCCCTTCCCGGACGCCACGCAGTAGACCCTGGTGGTGGAGCCGGGCCGGGCGAACGGGATGATCGGCTCGTCGGCGTCCCCCCGCAGCGAGCGGCGCAGCGCGGTGCGCTGCTCGTCGGTCATCACCCCGAACTCGACCGAGACGCCGCGGACGCCGCTGACCGCGGCCAGGGCGGCGGTGGTGTCGCGGATCAGGGTGTCCTTCAGGGGGCAGCCGGCGACGGTGAGCAGCAGGGTGACCGCGACCGTGCCGTCGTCGCCGAGGACGACGCGGGAGACCATGCCGAGCTCGGTCACCGGCTTGTGGATCTCGGGGTCCTCGACGGTGGCCAGCGCGGCCCGCACCGCGGCCTCGTCCGGGCGGGCGGTGACGGTGCCGGTCACCGTGCACCCGCCGGTACCGGCGATGCGGCGACGGTCCAGGTGTCCTTGCCGCGCAGCAGGCTGCGCAGGTCCGGGGCGGCCCGCCGGCGGGCGCGGTCGACCTGGGCGCGGACCTCGTCGTCGTAGGTGGGCCGCTGCACCTGGCGGAAGATGCCGACGGGGACGTGGGCGAGGTCCTGCTCGCCCAGCCGCGACAGCGCGAAGGCGTAGGCGGGGTCGTCGACGGTGGGGTCGTGGACGACCACGGACTCCGCGCCGATCGCGTCGACCTCGCCGATCTCGAGACCGCCGCGCGGGCCGACCCGCACGCCCAGCTCCTGGTCGCGGCCGAAGCGGATCGGCATGCCGGGACGCAGCCGGACGATCCGCTCGGCGGCGGTGTCCTTCCGCTTGAGGTCGTCGAAGGCGCCTGCGTTGAAGACCGGGCAGTTCTGGTAGATCTCCACCAGCGCCGAGCCGCGGTGGCGGGCGGCGGCGGTCAGGACCGCGGTGAGGCCGGCGCGGTCGGAGTCCAGGGCCCGCCCGACGAACGTCGCCTCGGCGCCGAGGGCCAGCGAGACGGGGTTGAGCGGGGTGTCCACAGATCCCATCGGGGTGGACTTCGTGACGGTTCCGGCGGAGCTGGTCGGCGAGTACTGCCCCTTGGTCAGCCCGTACACGCGGTTGTTGAACAGCAGGATCGTGATGTTGACGTTGCGGCGCAGGGCGTGGATCAGGTGGTTCCCCCCGATGGACAGGGCGTCCCCATCCCCGGTGACCACCCACACCGACAGGTCGGGGCGCGCGACGGCCATGCCGGTGGCGATCGTCGGGGCCCGGCCGTGGATGGAATGCATCCCGTAGGTCTCGAGGTAGTACGGGAACCGGGAGCTGCACCCGATTCCGGAGACGAACACCATGTTCTCCCGGCGCAGCCCGAGCGTCGGCAGGAACGACTGCACAGTGTTCAGCACGATGTAGTCCCCGCACCCGGGGCACCACCGGACCTCCTGGTCGGACTTGAAGTCGGCGGCGGTGAGCGGGAGGTCGGCCGGGGGCACGAGGCCGGTGCCGTCGAGCAGGCCGCCAATCTCCGGCAGGACGGTCCCGGCCGGGTCGGCGGGCAGGCGGTGACCGGTGGTGGCGGTCATGCGGGAACGGTCCCCTCGATCGAGTCGGTGAGTGCGAGCTGCAGTTCTTCTGCGGTGAAGGGCATGCCGGTGACCTTGGTGATCGACCGGACGTCGAGGACGTAGGTGGAGCGCAGGATCGACGCGAGCTGCCCGAGGTTCAGCTCCGGGACCACGACCCGCTCGTAGCGGCGCAGCACGTCCCCGAGGCCGGGCGGCAGGGGGTTGAGGTGACGAAGGTGGACCTGGGCGATCGAGCGTCCCTGCCGGCGGATCCGGCGGCACGCGGCGCCGATGGCGCCGTAGGTCGAGCCCCAGCCGAGCGCCAGCACGTCGGCGTCGCCGCGCGGATCGTCCACGACGGCCTCGGGAACGGCGATCTCGGCGATCTTGCGCCGGCGCAGCCGCACCATGCGGTCGTGGTTGGCGGGGTCGTAGGAGATCGCCCCGTTCCCGTCGCTCTTCTCCAGGCCACCGATCCGGTGTTCCATGCCGGGGGTCCCCGGGATCGCCCACTCCCTGGCCAGCGTCTCGGGGTCGCGCAGGTAGGGCCAGTAGCTCTCCGAGCCGTCGGGGGCGTTCGGGCTGGTCGCGAAGTCGACGCGCAGGTCGGGAAGGTCCTCGATCTCCGGGATCGGCCAGGGTTCGGAGCCGTTGGCGATCGCGCCGTCGGAGAGCAGGATCACCGGGGTGCGGTAGGTGAGCGCGATGCGGGCGGCCTCGAGGACGACGTCGAAGCAGTCCGAGGGCGAGCGGGGGGCGAGGACCGGCACCGGTGACTCGCCGTTGCGGCCGTGCAGGGCCTGGAGCAGGTCGGCCTGTTCGGTCTTCGTCGGCAGGCCGGTCGAGGGTCCGCCGCGCTGCACGTCGATGACGACCATCGGCAGCTCGGTCATCACGCCGAGGCCGATGGTCTCGGCCTTGAGCGCGAGGCCGGGCCCGGAGGTCGCGGTCACGCCGAGGGCCCCGGCGAACGACGCTCCCAGTGCCGCGCCGACCGCGGCGATCTCGTCCTCGGCCTGCACGGTGAGGATCCCGAAGTTCTTGTGCTTGGTGAGCTCGTGCAGCACGTCGGAGGCCGGGGTGATCGGGTAGGCGCCGAACAGCAGCGGCAGCGCCGAGCGTTCCTGCGCCGTCACCAGGCCGTAGGCGAGGGCAGTGTTGCCGGTGATCTGCCGGTAGGTGCCGGGCGCGAGCACGGCCGGTGCGACCTGCACCGTCGGGAACGCCTCGGTGGTCTCGCCGTAGTTCCAGCCCGCCCGGAACGCCAGCACGTTCGCCTCCGCCACGGCGGGTGCCCCGGCGAACTTCGCGCGCAGGAACGTCTCGGTGACCTCGCTCGAGCGGCCGTACATGAACGACAGCAGGCCGAGGGCGAACATGTTGCGGCAGCGCTGGGCGTCCTTCTTGCCCAGGCCGGTCGCGGCGACCGCCTCCCGGGTCAGCGTCGCCATCGCGACCTCGTGCACCTGGTAGTCGGCCAGGCTGCCGTCGGTGCGCGGGTCGCGGGTGTAGCCCGCCCTCGTGACGTTGCGGGCGGTGAACTCGTCGGCGTCGAGGACGATCATCCCGGTGATCGGGACGTCGGCCAGGTTGGCGCACAGCGCGGCCGGGTTCATCGCGACCAGGACGTCGGGGCGGTCGCCCGCGGTGAGGATGTCGTAGTCGGCGATCTGCACCTGGAACGACGACACCCCCGCGACAGTGCCCTGCGGTGCGCGGATCTCGGCCGGGAAATTCGGCGAGGTGGCGAGGTCGTTGCCGAACGCCGCGGCCTCCGCGGTGAAGCGCTCGCCCGCCAGTTGCATCCCGTCGCCGGAGTCCCCGGCGAGCCGTACGACGACGCGGTCCATCGACCGCTGCGACGGGTGGGTCTCGGATGTGTCGGTGGCGTGCACGGTCAGTGCCTGACCTTTCCGGTGGGATCGGGTGTGCGGGTGTCGGATGCGCGGGGGTCGAGGGCGTCCAGGTAGTGGCCGAGCAACCGGACGGCCCGCTCGGTCCGGGCGGCGGCGGACGGCGTGTCCATCAGCGGGGTCGTCCGCACGGCCGAGGCCCGGGCGCGCCGCAGCGCCTGCGCGGCGGCGGCCGGATCGCAGACCCCACGGTCGGGGATGCCCGCCGCGGGCGCTGCGACTGGAGCCGCGGGCGGTGGTGGCGCGGGCGGCAGCCCCAAGTGTGGCAAGGCGGACAGGACAGTTGCCGGGTCCGGCTCGCCGAACGGGTCGGTGAGGTCCCACCGGGCGATCCAGGCCCCGTCCGGGGCGAGCAGGCCGATGCCGTCGTCGGCCCGCCCCGTCGGGCCGTCCCACAGGTCTAGCTCGCGGGCGAGCCGCTCGACCAGTGCCGCGGGCAGCAACCGCGCCGACAGTCCCCATGCCGCGGCCATGCGCTGCAACCGCTGCGGTGGTTCGTCGACCCCGACGAGCACCTCCGCGCCCGCGGCGGCCCACTCCTGCGCCTGCTGCCGGGCGAAGTGGGCCAGCCCGCAGGAGTAGGGCCAGCGCGCGCTGCGCAGGACGACGGCCACCACCGCGGTGTGCGACGCGGTGCGGGCGGCGAGCAGCTCGCCGGCGGCGGTCACGGGCTCTGGTAGGACCGGACGAAGGCGGCGTCCGCGCCGATCTCGCCGACCTCGCCCGCTCCGCCCGGGTTGCCGAGGGGCTCGGAACGCCCGGGCAGGATCTCGACGAAGAAGGCGGCGTTGGTGGCGACGAACTCCTTCTCCTCGTCGAGCACGTCCCCCTCGGGGACGATCGCCTCGACCGGGCAGACCGGTTCGCACGCGCTGCAGTCGATGCACTCGGCGGGATTGACGTAGGCCATGCGGTCGCCGACATAGATGCAGTCGACCGGGCACTCGTCGACGCACGCGCGGTCGGTGACGTCGATGCAGGATGCGCCGATGACGTAGCTCATGAACGGTGTCCTCTCGGTCCGGGGCTCACGCGGTCGGCGGGACGAGCGCGGAGTCCGGGGACTCTCCGAGCAGCGCGAGGATCTCGTAGCGCCGCCGGGAGAACTCTGGCTCGAACTGGGCGCCGGGACGGCGCGGTTCGGGGATCTCGATGACGCGGGAGACGCGCGCCGGGCGGGGGGTCAGTACGACGACCCGGTCGCCGAGCAGCAGGGCCTCGTCGACGTCGTGGGTGACGAACAGGACGGTGGTGCGGTACTGGCGCCACACCGAGACGAGCAGCCGCTGCATGTCCGAGCGGGTCTGCGCGTCGAGCGCGCCGAAGGGTTCGTCCATGAGCAGCACGCGCGGGCGGGTGGCGAGGGTGCGGGCGAGCTGCACCCGCTGGCGCATCCCGCCGGAGAGCTGCCCGGGCATGTGGTCGGCGAAGTCCCGCAGACCGACCTGGCCGAGCAGCTCCTCGGCCTCGGCCCGGCGCTCCCCGCGGGGGACGCCGCGCAGCTTGAGGGCGAACTCGACGTTGCGCCGCGCGGATCGCCACGGCAGCAGCGCGTCCTCCTGGAACACCATCGCGCAGCGCGAGCGGCTCTCCTCGACGGGGATTCCGTCGACCTCCGCGGTGCCGGACCGGGGTTTGAGCAGCCCCGCCAGCGCGCGCAGGATGGTGGACTTGCCGCAGCCCGACGGGCCGAGCAGGACGACGATCTCCCCGGCGGGGACGTCGAGTGCGATGTCGGCGGCCAGCATGCCGCCAAAGGCGATCTTCAGGTCGGTGAGGGTGACCCGGGCGCCACCGAGGGCCCCGTCTTTCACCGCACCGCTGCCGGGGACGGCGGGGGCGGTCACTTCGCGGCCCTCGGCAGCCAGTGGTTCACCCGGGTGCCGATCCGTTCGACGATCCAGGCGGTGCCGAAGCCCAGCGCGCCGATCGAGAACATCCCGACCACGACGCCCGCGTAGTCGAGCAGCCCGTAGGCCTGCCAGGTGTAGTAGCCGATCCCGAACTGGCCCGAGATCATCTCCGCGCTGATCACGCAGATCCAGGCGACGCCCATCGACACCGACAGGCCGGAGAAGATGCCGGGCATCGCGCCGGGCAGCACGACGTGCGTCAGCACGGAGAACCCGTTCGCGCCCATCGTGCGGGCGGCCTCCTCCCAGACCTTGGGCAGGCTCTTCATCGCGTGGATGGTGCTCACCGCGACCGGGAAGAACGCCGCGAAGAACGTGATGAACACGATCCCCTGCTCGCTTGTCGGGAAGATCAGGATCGAGAGCGGGACCAGCGCGATCGCCGGGATGGGACGGGCGATCTCGATCAACGGGCGGATGGCGGCCTGCGCGGTCCGGTAGCGGCCCACCGCGATGCCGATCACCACGCCGGCGAGCGTGGCCAGCCCGAACCCGAGCAGGATCCGGCGGACGCTGGAGAGCAGGTCCTGGTAGTAGGTGCCGCTGCCGAGCTGGGCGACGAAGGTGGAGAACACCGCGCCGGGACCGGGCAGCTTGTCGAAGCTCAGCCAGGCGACCACGTCGTAGGCGGTGAGCACCTGCCAGAGCAGGACCGCGAGCACCAGCGGTGCCACCGACAGCGCCGTCGTGGCGAGCCGGCGGCGGGAGAACAGCAGTCCCCGCACCCCGGGCGGCCGCGGGGAGCCGTCGGGACCGGCGAGGCGGTCCGGCTGCGGGATCGGGGCGACGTCGACCTGCACGCCCTGGTCAGCGGAAGCACCCGCGACCAGGGCCGCGGACGGCTCGGTTCTGGGCGGGAACGAGTGGGTGGTCATGTGTCCTCCAGGAACTCACGCGGTGGTGCGCGCGGCCGCGTAGTCGAGCTGACGGGTGCCGGGGTGGGACTGCAGGTAGGCCTGGGCGGCGGCATCGGTGGCGAAGGGCAGGAGCCGGGCGGTCTCCGCCGCGGCGGGGTCGAGGACCCAGCTCGCCGACGAGGCGAACAGCCGGGTCCCGGTGCTGGTGTCCGGGACGTAGGCGGCCCGGACTTGCTTGCCGCTCTCCTCCACCGCGCGCATCGCGCAGGTCGGGGTCGCGGCGACCTGGGTGGCGATGTCGCCGGCGAACCACACCTCCGAGGCCGTCGCCGGGTCGTCGAGCGGGACCCCGCAGACCGGGTCGGTGCCCGCGAGGGCGTCGGCCGGGGTCATGTCGGCCTTCGCGGCGTCGTAGTCGGCGCCGTAGACGGCGCGCAGGGCGGTCTCGTCGACGAACCCGTCGACGTCGAGGTCACCTGCCGACCCGACCTGCTTGAGGAAGGGCAGGTCGGCCTTCAGCGCGTCGACCAGCGGTTGCTTGATGGTCGGGTCGAAGGTCACCAGCCCGTTGGGCCCGTTGTAGAGGTAGATCACCTCGGGCTCGATGCCGGTGATCTGCGAGACCTTCTCGGCCGCCTCGAGCGGGTTCCTCTCGATGTAGTCGCTCGTGTCGCGGACGGCCTGCATGAAGGCCTGCATCACCTCGGGATGCTCCGTGCCGAAGGACTGGCGGGCGACCACACCGTGGAAGGTCGGCCGCCCGGTGTCCCCGCCGTCGTAGAGCAGCTTGGCCTGCCCGCGGAAGACGAGCAGCTGCGGCCACGGCACGAACTGCGCGAGGCCGGCGACCTGGCCGCCCTCGATCGCCGACGCGCCGACGGCGGGCTCCTGGTTGAGGACCTGCACATCGGTCGCGGCCATCCCGTTGCGCTGGAGGCCGTCGACGAGCATGCCGTGCCCGGCCGAGCCGAGGCTGGTGGACACCACCTGGCCGCGCAGGTCCGACAGGGTCTTCGCGGGCGAGGACGGCGGGACCACGATCTGGTTGAGCGAGCCGCGCAGGTTGTAGCCGGTCACGCCGACCAGTACCGACCGGTCCGCGCCGAACCCGCTGGTCTTGGACCCGTTGACCAGGAGCGGGTAGTCGCCCATGGAGCCGATGTCGACCTTCTCGGCGATCATCTGGGCGGTCAGCGGCGCACCGGAGGGGAAGTCCTGCCACTCCACGGTGTAGGTCTTGCCCGTGGTGGCCGACTGCGTCTTCAGCGTGGCCTCCAGCGACCCGCGCTCGCGCAGCAGCGTCCCGGCGTTGATCGTGTTGATCGTCTTGGACTGGTAGCCCACACGCACGACGACGGTGGAGCCGTCGCCCGCGCCGGAGGAGCATCCGGCGGCCATGCCCAGCACGACCGCGAGCGCCAGCGGCCAGGCCCGCCCGCCCGGGAAGAACCGGCCGCTCATCGCAGCAGGTAGGGAATGTTGACGGTCACCGCGTCGACGGGGCAGCGCGCGGCGCACGGCCCGCAGTACCAGCACTCGTCGACGTGCATGTAGGCCTTGTTCGTCTCCGGGTCGATCGCCAGCGAGTCGAGCGGGCAAACGTCGACGCACAGAGTGCAGCCGTCGATGCACTTGGTCGGGTCGATCGATACGGGGACGTCGACCCGGTTGGTTGCCTGTGCCATGAGAGGTTCCTCTGCGGTGTCGTGGTGGTCGTGCCGGTTCCCCCGCTCGCGCGAGGGCATCGATCAGGCGGTCGGGCGATCAGGCCGTCAGGCTCATCCGGGCGTGGGCGCGGACGTCGGCGTCGACATCGGACAGCGCTGCCTCGAGGGCGGGCCGGATGGCCGGGCGGCTGGGGAGCCACGCCCCCAGTGCCTTGACCGCGGCCTTGCGGACGTCGAGGTTGGGGTCGGCCAGCGCCTCGGCCAGCGCCGCGGTCCCGCGTTCGTCGGGCGCCGCGGCGGACAGGGCGTTGGCCCCGCCTTGGCGGACCTCCCAGGCCTCGTCGCTCAGCGCCGTGGTGGCGATCAGCGCGGCGTCCTCGCTGCAGCCGGTGTGCGCCATCGCCGACAGCGCCGCTGCCCGCACCAGGAACTCCGGGTCGCCGGCCAGCCTGATCAGCAACGCCGCGCCGCGCGGGTCGCCGACCGAGCCGAGACCGCGGGTGACGGCGAGTCGCACCGCAGG
Organism: Pseudonocardia sp. GCM10023141; assembly: GCF_042653605.1. Classification (NCBI taxonomy): domain Bacteria; kingdom Bacillati; phylum Actinomycetota; class Actinomycetes; order Pseudonocardiales; family Pseudonocardiaceae; genus Pseudonocardia; species Pseudonocardia sp. GCM10023141. The sequence continues at coordinate 33,575 of NZ_JBHSIR010000019.1, read as the reverse complement.
CTCGGGGTCGTGGCCCGCCCGGTCGAGCGCGTCGAGGGCGTCGAGCGAGACGAAGCCGAGCACGACCTCGCACCGCACCGCGACGTCGGGGTCGGCCAGCAGCCCGCGCAGCTCCTCCACGGTGGTCAACCGGTGGCGCCAGAGCGCGTCGATCGCCTCGATGCGCACGACGGCGTCGCGGTGCCCGGTCGCCCGGCGCAGGGCGGCGTCGAACTCGGGGCCGGGGACCAGCACCTCGCTCAGCTCGCGCACCAGCTTCGTCGCCGCCACGCGGACGGCGCGGTCCTCGTCGGTCAGCGCGGCGGCGAACACCGGCGAGGCCTGTGCCCAGTCCTCGGCGGACTCGCTGAGCACGGACAGGGCGGTCCGGCGGACGTCCGGCGCCGGGTCGCGCAGGAACTCCTCCAGCTCCTCCTGCGTCGGGTCCGCCTCGGCGAGTTCGAGGAGGTTCACGATCCGCGCTGAGGGGGCGGTGTCGGTGCCGTCGGGGAACGTGCTCATGCCCATGCTCCCGCCAGCTCCGGCGCGATCGTCTCGTTCTCGACGCCGTCGGGACGGGTGAAGCCCGGGACGGGAACGATGTAGGGCGCCACCGGGCGGGTGAGCATCTCCATCGCTCCCCTGCTGTGGTCCATCTTCAGGTTCAGGTGGCAGAACCAGCGGGCGTCGTCCATCTGCGGCATGTCCGACCGCTGGTGGTAGAGGCCCCACCGGCTCTCGGTGCGGGCCAGCGACGCCCGCGCGGCCATCTCCGCGCAGTCCCGGATGAAGGTCACCTCGGCGCAGCGCATCAGCTCGTGCGGGGTGCGCGCCCCCATCGCGGCGATGTCGGTGCGCATCCGCTCGAACGACTCCAGGCCGAGCGAGAGGTACCGCTCGGTCTTGGGCGGCTGCATGTAGTCGTTGACGAACCGGCGCAGCTTGTACTCGACCTGCTGCTGCGGCGGGCCGTCCGGGTTGGACAGCGGCCGGTAGATCAGCTCGTGCGCGGTGGCGATCTGGTCGGCGGGCAGCTCCGGGCGCGGCGCGTCCTTCGCGAACGCGCTGGCGTGCTCACCGGCGATGTCGCCGAAGACGAAGGCACCGATCATGTAGTTGTGCGGCACGAGCGCCATGTCGCCCGCGGCGTAGAGGCCCGGCACGGTGGTCGCGGCGGTCTCGTCGACCCACACGCCAGAAGCCGAGTGTCCGCTGCAGAGGCCGATCTCGGAGATGTGCATCTCGATGTCGCGCTCGCGGTAGTCGTGCCCGCGGCCGGAGTGGAACGTGCCCCGCGTCGGCCGCTCGGTTGTGTGCAGGATGCCCTCGATCTCGCTGATCGTGGCGTCGGGGAGGTGCGAGAGCTTGAGGTAGATGGGGCCGCGGGCGCTGTCGAGCTCGGCCTTGACCTCGGCCATCATCTGACCCGACCAGTAGTCGCAGTCCACGAAGCGGTTGCCGTCGGCGTTGACCTGGTAGCCGCCGAACGGGTTCGCGACGTAGGCGCAGGCGGGCCCGTTGTAGTCCTTGATCAGCGGGTTGACCTGGAAGCACTCGATGCCGCTGAGCTCCGCACCTGCGTGGTAGGCCATCGCGTAGCCGTCGCCGGCGTTGGTCGGGTTCTCGTACGTGCCGTACAGGTAGCCGCTCGCCGGCAGCCCCAGGCGCCCGCACGCGCCGGCGGCCAGGATGACCGCGCCTGCCGAGATCGTCACGAACTCGCCGGTGCGGGTGTTGAAGCCGACCGCGCCGACCGCGCGCCCGTCCACCGTGAGCACCCGCACCGGCATGATCCGGTTCTCGATCGTCACCATCGCGCGCACGTTGCGGGCGCGCAGCTGGCGGTAGAGGACCTTCTTGACGTCCTTGCCCTCCGGCATCGGCAGCACGTAGCTGCCCGAGCGGTGCACCCGCCGGACCGCGTACTCGTCGTGCTCGTCCTTCTCGAACTTGACACCGTAGGACTCCAGGCGCTTCACCATGTCGAAGCCGCGGGTCGCGGTCTGGTAGACGGTGCGCTGGTTGACGATCCCGTCGTTGGCCGTCGTGATGTCCGCGACGTAGTCCGCCGGGCTGGCCTTGCCCGGGATGACGGCGTTGTTGACACCGTCCATCCCCATCGCGAGTGCACCGGAGTGGCGCACGTTGGCCTTCTCCAGGAGCAGGACGTTCACGCCCTGCGAGGCGGCGGTCAGCGCGGCCATCGTCCCTGCGGTGCCGCCTCCGACGACGAGCACATCACACGTCAGCTCGCGTCGCTCTGAAAGTGGTGGGATCTGCACGTCAGCCCTTTCGTTTCACATTGTCAGAAATAGAGCAAGGTCAGCTCGAGCCCGCCCCAGAACGGCATTCAATCGCTCGAAAGGCACCCCGCGACGCGCTGTCACGGGATCTCCAATCTGATCCACATCGGCCTTTCCGACTACCGAAATACTTGGTCCGCCCTGTTACAAACGGCCCCGCGGCCCGTTTCCCATGGGTTACGCCAGGTCCCTGGTCAGCACAGATGCACCGTGACCCGCATGATTCGCGCCGAAGATCAGCGGAATCGCCACATTTTTTCTCCGGTCATCCCTGGGCGCGGCGAGGACGGGACCTCCATGGCTCGCCAGCGGCGAGCCGACCGGGCAGGAGCGGCGCTGCACGCGGCGGAACGGGACAGACCGGTGGGAAGCCCGGAAAAGCACGCGACCCGACCTCGCCGCGAGACCGGGTCGATGGATGCGCTACCGACCTATGAACGAGAGCCTTGAAGCTGGTTCGCCGCCGGGCCGACTCCGCGATGCAGCACGGCGTTGAAGGCCATGCGGTCCGCGCGGATCTGGATCGACTCCACATCGACGGGGCGGCCGTCGTGCAGCCGGGTCGACCTCTCGACCGCGAACACGGCTGCTCCGGCCGGGATGTCGAGCAATACGGCGGCGTCGGGCCCGGCGTTCACCGCGTGCACGGATACGTCGGCCCGCCCTAGTCGCTCCCCGGTCATCTCCTCGATCAACGCAAAGATGTCCCGGCTCGCGAGGTCACAGCTCAGCAGGAGTCGCCCCACGTCGGGGGCGAGGTAGGTGGTGTCCAGCGACAGCGGCAGGCCGTCCGACCAGCGAAGCCGCTCGATGTACACCGCGCCGGCGCTGCGCGTCAGCTCCAGCCGCTCCGCGATCACGGCCGGTGGGTTCGTCACGAAGTGCGCGGCCCGGACCTCGTTGGTCACCGTCCCGTAGCCAGTCAGCGTCTCCGCGAGGCCGGCGAGCCGGTTCATCCCGTGCCCGTACTTGGGCATGACGATGACCGTTCCGACCCCCTGTCTGCGGCTGATCAGCCCCTCCGCGCCGAGTAGCCCGAGCGCCTCGCGGACGGCGTTCCGGCTGGCCCCCAGCCACTTGCCGAGGGTGGACTCGTCCGGGAGCATCCCCTCGGGGAAGTCGCCCGACGTGATCTGGTGGCGCAGCACATCCGCGATCTGGCGAGCGCGGGCCGCCCGGGAGCGGCTCGATGCGCCACGGGACGGGCTGGCGAGACGCCGATGCTGCTCTGGCACGACCCCTCCGATCCTCGCGCGCCCGGGTCCACTTCGTCGGAACCGACGCTACCGCGCCGCCAATTACGCCAGGGTTACGCCATAGCTACTGACCTCGGACAACACCGGGAGCACCGACAGCGCCCCGCCACAAATCGGGTTCGCCGGCACCAGGGGGTCGCCGAGCGACCGACAGTCGAGGACAGCGCCACGTTCATCGGCGAGGACCCCGGCGCAGGAGCAGGACGACGCGAGCACGGTGACGACCACCCCGGCGGCGTTTCTTCAACAAGTGCGGGTCGAGATGTCCCACCGTGAGCGCTCCGGCCACGACTCCCGGCGCGCTGCCGGCAAGCAGCAAGACGCCCGGCGGCGGTCGACCGCCGCCGCCGCCACAGCACCTCGAGCCGGCTGACCAGTGTCACGCTGAGGTCGACTACGACGACTGATGGCACGTCGAGCCGACCAGCAGCAGGAAGGGGAGGCCGGTCGCCCCGCCCACGGCGGAAGCGAGGGCCACTGCCGATGCGGCCAGGAGGAGCTGGATCGGGGACCTACCCGAGTTGTGCCCCGTCGCTCACAAGAAGGAGCGTGCCTTGTGTCGTTTCCACATTATGGGAGAGATCGGAGCGGGATCCCTTATGCGGCCCCGGTGAGGGCGAGCGCGCCGAACCCGACCAGGGCGACGAGCACGGTGGACAGAGCGCCGAGGGCGAGACCACGCCGTCCGGTGCGCAGCAAACGGCCGAGCCGGACACCTGTGCCGAGCCCGAACAGCGCTGCGGCGAGGAGCAGCGTGGTCGACACCTGCGCGACCGACAGCACCCCTGCCGGGACGATGCCGTTGCTGCGCAGGAGCATCATCGCCAGGAAGCCGAGGACGAACATCGGCACGATCGGCGGTCGCTTCCCGGTTCCGGCGGTGGTGCCGCGGCGGCGGCGCTCAGTGAGGCTCACGCCGGCGACCATTGGCGCCAGCAGGACTACCCTGGTCAGCTTCACGACCACCGCGATCCCGACCGCAGAGGCGCCGGCGGGCGAGGCGGCGGCAACGACCTGGGCCACCTCGTGGACGCTGAGGCCAGCCCAGGCACCCAGGTGCTCGGGGGAGAGTCCGAGCCCGCGGCCGATCAGCGGGACGAGGCCGATGGCGGCGCTGCCGTAGAGGGTCACGAGGGTGACGCCGGTGGCGACATCCTCCCGGTCGTTGTCGGTCACGCTGTCCATCGCCGCGATCGCGGAGGCGCCGCAGATGGAGAAGCCGGTCGCGACCATCAGTCCGAGGCCGCGGGACACGCCCACGATTCGACCGAGCGCGATCGTGCCGAAGAACACCACAAGCACGGTCACCACCACGGCGATCACCGTGCCCGCGCCCAGGCCGAACACCTCGCCGAGCCCGAGCTGCAGGCCCAGCAACACGACGCCGAGCCGCAGGAACTTCTTCGTCGCCCAGGCCAGGCCGGCGCGGGCCGGCTCCGGCAGGAACTGCCCGACCAGCACGCCCAACACGACGGCGACGGTCAGCGCGCTGACCGCGGGTAGCAGCGTGTTGACGCCGAAGGCCATCGCGGTGCCGAGCGCGGCGACCAGCAGGCCGGGCAGGAGCGTCCCGGCCCGGGTGAGCGCGCGCCGGGCGAGACCGGGTTCGTCGCAGGTGGTGGTCATGTCGCCGACGGTGCGCCCATCACGCGCCGTCCGGTACCCACCGCTTCCACCGCATGTCATAACCTGCAGTCATGACCTGGCGACCGGACGTCGAGTCGCTGCGGCTTCTGGTGCTGGTGGCCGAGCACAGGAGCCTGACGGCGGCGGCCGGGGAGCTGGGAGTGAGCCAGCCAGCGGCGAGCAAGCGGATCAGCATGCTCGAGCGCAGGTTGGGGGTGCGGCTGCTCGTGCGCACCCGCCGAGGCTCGGCGATGACCGAGGCCGGGGAGCTGTTGGCGGGCCGGGCGCGGCGGGTCCTTGACGAGCTCGAGGTATTGGTGCAAGCCGCGGCGGCCCTGCGCCGAGAGGCGTCGGCCCAGCTGGCGGTCGCCGCAAGCCTGACCGTGGCCGAGTACCTGTTGCCGACCTGGCTGGGCGAGCTGCGCCGATCGGCTGCGGACCTGCGGGTCGGCCTGCAGGTCACGAACTCCACACGGGTCTGCAGACTGGTCCGGGACCGGGCTGTGGACCTGGGGTTCATCGAGTCCCCGGGGGCGCTGGAGGGCCTGGAGTCGCGGCCCGTGGCGCGCGACCGGCTGATGCTCCTCGTGGCGCCCGGACACCCGTGGGCGCGCAGGCGGCGTCAGCTAGGAGTCGCCGAACTCGCCGCCACGCCACTGATCAGCCGCGAGGCGGGCTCCGGCACACGGGACACGGCGGAGCGGGCCGTCGCAGCTGCGGGTGAGGAGCTCGTCGCGCCGTTGCTGGAGCTGGGCTCGAGCGCCGCGGTCCGCAGCACGGTGCTGGCCGGCGGCGGTCCAGCCCTGCTCAGCGAGTTGGTCGTCGCCACCGACATCGCGGCCGGGACGCTGGTCGAGGTGCCGACAATCGGCATCGACCTCCACCGAACCCTGCGAGCGGTGTGGGCCGCCGGGACACGGCCGGCGGGGCCCGCCGCGCGGCTGATCGACGTCGCCGTACCCGGCGGGACGCCGGGCTCGTGGTGCTGCAGTTTCTTGCGCTGATCGCGACGAGCCACCCTCGCATCGTTACCGCACACGGGCCCGGCGGCCCGTCGCTGCGGACACACCCGCGAGATGATCTTGTGGTTGGGCTGTTGACCTCGGTGGTTGTCGCTTCTGGGCGCGGGCATGGCGGTGGAACCGGCGTGCTGTTCTGCCGATGGCTCCCGCCGCTCGTGGTCTCGGATTGGAAGATCAACCAGCGGGGACGGGTAGCGCGATGAGCCGGGCGAACGCGGCCGCCAGCTCGTGCGCCCAGGGCCAAGACCGTTGGATGCGTAGCCAGCCCCGGCGTTGCCCGCGGGTGAGATGGCAAAACCGCGAGTATGGGGGAAGCGCGGCCAAGTGCGGCTCCCGAATTCGTGGCCGCGATGAGCATGACCCGCAACCTCGTGATGGACCTCGGCGAGCGCACCGCCCGCTTCCGGTTCCTGGTCCGCGACCGTGCGGGGCAGATCGCGGCGCCGTTCGACGCGGTGCTGGCGGATGCGGGCATCGAGGTCGTCAAGATCGGGCCCGAGGGCGAACTGCTTCGCTGAACGATTCGTGATGACCGTCCGAACCGAACTCACCGACCGCATGCCGATTTGGCCGTACTCGCGGCGGTGATCCTGCTCGCCCTGATCATGGTCGCGTTGACGGCCTGGAGGCGTCGGCCTCCGGCACTCACGTCGCATACCGGGCTGGTCGTGGTCGTGTGGCCCACGGTCCGCGGTCCGGCTCGCGCAACTCTGCGTGCTTCGGAACTGATCAATCAGCTCTCACCGGCTGACTGATCCATTTCGCACACCCACAGAGGACCAATCCCATGAACAGCAAGACCATGATCGGCGCGCTCGCAGCCCTGCTCAGCACCGCCGCCATCGCCGGCTGTGGAGCCAGCGCCCCTACGGCCGCGCCGTCCGTCACGGTGACCGCCCCCGCGCCGGCCGCGTCCGCCGCCGAGCACAACAACGCCGACATCACGTTCGTGCAGGGCATGATCCCGCACCACACCCAGGCGGTCGCCATGTCCGACCTGGTCACCGGTCGAGGGGCGTCGCCCCAGGTCATCGAACTCGCCACACAGATCGCCCAGGCTCAGGGTCCGGAGATCACGCACATGCAGGGCTTCCTGCGCAGCTGGAACGTTCCGGCCGCCCCTACCGGTGAGATGGGCGACCACGGGATGGAAACCGGGTCCGTGCCGCCAGCCGCCGGTCCGGTGACGGCGTCCGTGACGGGGCGATCCACGTCGGGGCGGCTGCTCGCTCGAGCTTGGCGCTGCTGCTCACGAGGGCCCTGTCCCGAACAGGACGTCGAGCGACTCGGGCCGGTAGCCGGGCGCCGCGGCTGGGGTGACCCGCGCGGCGGCCTGGCGGGTCTGCTCGCCGTGATGGGCCAGCACCCGGCGGATCACCTCCTCCTTGCGTGTAACGGTGACCTCAAATATTCGAACTGTCGGAATGCCTGGCCGGCGGCGTGGTTCGTTGGCTGATCTGGGCGGCGTAGCTGGCCCAGTCCCCGCCGGAGAGGCGCTGCCAGGTGACGGCGACATCGGTGCGGATGCCCAGGGTGCGGGCGAGGATCGCGGCGGGGATCTCGGTGGCGAGCTGGAACAGCGCCGTGCTGCGGGTCTGGTTGGGTCGGATCCCGAGACCGTTGAGCCGCTGGGTCAGTCGCGCGGTGCTGATCGGCCGTCCGGGCTGACCCCCGGGGAACAGCCAGGGCGACGGTGTGAGGGCTCCGATGGTCGCGTGGCCCTTGCGGTGGGCGACGACATCGCGGGCCAGGGTGGCGACCGGCTCGGGTAGCTGGATGGGCACCCGGCCCAGGCGCAGCCGAACCTCGTGGGTATCGATGTGGATCTGCTCGACGGTCATCCGGCTGATCGCGGTGGCACCTTGGGCGTAGAGCAAGACCAGCAGGCCAGCGAGCCGGTCCTCGGCGCCCAGGTCCTCGTCGTGCAGCAGTCGGCGCGCGGTGTCCCACCGGTGCTGGTCATCCAGGAGCTGCGCGGGGCCGCCCCAGCGGAGGGAGGCGAGGTGACCGGCGGTGAGCTTGTTGGCACGTGCCCACCGGATGAAGTTGCCGGTCTCGAAGCGGTAGACACCCGCGTCGTCGCCGCGCCAGCGGTCGAGATCGGCCTGGGTGCAGGCGCTCAGGGTGAGGTTGCGCGCCTGCAGCCAGTCCATGAACGCGACGGCCGCGCGTGCGTGGCTGCGGATGCGCAGCGCCTGTTGCCGGGAGGTGGGCCGAGCGTGGTTGCGGCCGCGCAGCCGCCGGAGCAGGTGCCAGATCGTGTAGCGGTGCAAGATCTTGCGGCGGTCCGGGTCCGGCTGGCCGGCGAGGAGACCGGTCAGGAACCGCTCGAGGCGGACGAGTTCCTCGTCGCGCTCGGGCAGGGCACCGACGGCGACGAGGGTCTGGCGCAGATGGGCCAGGGCCTGGCCCTCACCCCGCTCGTCGAACGCGGCGTGGGTCAGCGGCATCCGACCCGCGGCGAGGTCGGCCAACACCGGGGTGATCGCGGGCTTGGTCAACCAGCGCATCGCGGTGATCGGGTGCTCGGCCGCGGCGATTTTGGCGCGCAGGGTCCGCAGCCCGGGCGGCAGCCCGCCGGTGTCGGGGCCCATCAGCTCGGTCAGCCGGCTGTTGATCAGGCAGCGGCCGCACTGGCCGGGGTGGGGGTGGTCGGGGTCGCTGCAGGTGGGGCAGCTCAGCCAGGCGGCGGGGGCGGTGCAGCCGGCGCAGAGCGGATCGGCCAGCGTGCCGGAGACGATGGGACCGAGCCGTCCGCATGTCGAGCAGGCGGCCGAGCGGCGCTGGCAGCCCGGACACCACGGCCGCCCGGTGGCCCGGGAGATGCCGCACCCGGTGGTGTCACCGCAGATCGTGCAGGTCGCCACCGGCAGTGCCGGGCAGCTGGGGCAGAGCGGTCCATCGGGGGTCCGCTGGCCGACGCGGCGGCGGCGCCCGCAGTTCAGGCAGGTCTGCAGGTTCGCCGGGTCGGTGATGAAGCAGTTCGCGCAGACCGGGCGGCCATCCTCGTCGCGGGTGGCCGGTTCGCGGAGCGCGCCGCAGCGGACGCAATCCTCAAGGCGGGAGTGTGCGATGCAGGTCCGGCAGACCCGCATCCCGTCCAGCGGCTTGTCGATGCGCACCACCCGCCGACAGCGCGGGCAGCTCGGCCGGACGATCCCGGCGACACCGGCGTCGGCGAGCAGCTCGATCAGCCGCGGGATGGCGCGCAGCGGCGCGAGGTGAGCGTCCCCGGTCAGCAAGCCCGGGTGGGCCTCCAGCGCCCAGGCCACTCGCCGCTGATACGACGGCCGGGACATGCAGCGGCGCACGGCCGCGGCCACGGTCTGCGCGTCGACACCAGCGATCCAGACTGGCCCGGCTCACCCGCACCGGCTCCGGTGAGAACGGGCCCGGATGGAGCCGGGCGGCGACCGCGCGGACCAGCCGACCCCGCTGCTTGGTCGACAACCCCGGATTCAACGCATCGGAGATGAGCCCGTAGCGAAACAGCCCCACCTCCCGGGCCCGGACCCGCCGCACCGCCTCCTGATCATGTTCCGCACTCACGCTTGGGTCCTTCCCGGTCGCAGCCCGCCCGGCACGGACCGATCAGAGATCACCTCACCGGCTCACGGATCACCCGCCCAGGGCCGGCTCGTGTTGCCCGCCACCCCCACCCCCGACCCAAGATCAGGACCCGTCGGGGCGAGCAACCGGCCACCGCTGATCACCGCAGCCAACCGCCACGGCTCACACGAGCCCCCCAGCCGCCGGGCCACCGCCCGAGCCAGCGCCCCCACCAACTCGACCACCGCCCCCGTCGACCCGGTGGCCGGTGCAGGCGCCGCGAACTCGGTGCCCAACTCCGCGGCGGCCGCGGCGAGCACTGCGAGCACCCGGGCTGCGACCCGCCCGATCCGGCGCAACCAGCCCCGCACCGTCGTTACCGGGCGCCCGAGCAGCTCCGCGACACGACGATGCCCGCACCCCAAGGCCTTGGCCACCAACGCCGCACCGATCACCGTCACCGCGTCCGCCCGACGCAGCAGCACACTCGCTGGTAGCAGCACATGGGTGCGCCGACAGCCAGAGCACCTCGCCCGCCGCGGCGTCAACCGACCGACGCCGCGCACGCTGCGCCCCCGGGCCGACCCCCACGGCCCCAGCCGCTGCCCGCAGCTCGGCGCTGGACACCGCAGTCCGCCACCGCATAGCGCGGTCTCGACCACCGCGCGGTCCACGCCTACCGTCAACACGGGTGCACTCCCATGCACCAAGACGGCCCTTCCGTGTCCGCCAAGACCTACGGAAGGGCCGTCGCCTACCTGTCGGACGTCCTCACCCTGGCGTCGCACACGACCGCCGGCAGGGACGAGCCTCACCGCTCCCAGCCCATCACCATGATCACCCCGCCGTGACGCGGTCCTCCTCACGCGAGTTGGCGGTCAACAATCAACGACGACGATGCCAAAGGGTCACTGAGCTGCGCAAACACTGTTCGTAGTTCAGTCAACAGGTAGTGGGCTTGCAGCTTCTCGATCATGATGTGGCTCCTCGGGGGCTGAAGACGAGGTCAGGACGGGTCGACGGCGCGAGGACCGACGAGGTCGGGGGCGAGGGCGGCCGCCGGAGCCTGCCGACGTCGTGGCCTCGACGCGGCCGTGCAGGGCGGCGGCATCAGCATGGCTCCCGGCGCCGGGCTCTGGTTCGGCGCGCCCGCGGTGGCCTTCGCTCTGCACGTCGGTGCGCCAGACCGGTCGGGTCATCGCGAGCTTCGACGGCCGCGATGCCGGGTGGCAGCCGGCGTCGACCGGGCCGGGCGAGTGGGATCTGGAGCTCGGCCCGTTGATCCGCGCGCTGCGCGCGCCCCCGCGGTCGCGGCGGGCCTTGCTGAGCAGGCCTGACACTTCACCACCACGCCGACCGCCGCGTACACCGCTCGGACCGTCCACAACCTCAAGGGCGCAACCTGCGACGCAGTCCTCCTCATTGCTGACCCGCAACGTCCGCGACGCCGCCCCAGCGAGCCAGCGCTGTGGGCATCGCGACTCGCCGGCAACCCCATCGGTGAAACCGACGCCGAGGAACTACGATTCCTCTACGTCGCGCTGACCCGCGCACGCCGCTACTGCGCCATCGCCCTTCCCGACCACACGGCTACCGACGTCCGGCAGGTCTTCTACGATGCTGGCTTCGTCACGATGCCCGACCCTGCATGAACTCGCCCCTGCGATACCACGAAGCGAGTCCCGACGACCGATTTGCCCGCGGGTGCCCGGGGGCGTCTGGCCGGACCCCAACTCTCTGGCGAACCTGTCGGGGTTTCTCGAGGAGGGTGATCGAGTCCGACAAGCGGACGACGAGCAGTCGATGAGGGCATCACAGCGAGAGGGTAAGCGCGCCACCGAGCAAGGAGCACGAACAGTTGAGCGAGAACTGATCCGCAGGCAACGCTTCGGAAGATTCTGCCGTTACGCGGGGTTGGCTCGTCGGCCACTTCTTCCACCCAAAACACGGACCGCGTTCGACCAACGAAGTTGAGGTCAAATGGGCGCACCACCCGATCGGTGACAGACGCGCGGAGTGGACCCCTGGAGATCACCGAACGACCCTGACGATCCTCATCGAGGGTAGGTTCCCACGTCACCTTGTCCGACGGACAGAAGCTCATGGAATGTGCCGGCGACTACGTGATGTGAGGCCCAGGAATCGACCACACCTGGGAAGCCCTCGCAGACTCCGTCGTCATGACGGTGCGTTGGCCGTCAGCGAACACGCTGAGGTAAGGTAGTTCGCATGAACCCCCGCGCTACGCAGGGGTGCAACTCGTGGGGGTTCAAGTCCCCCCTCGGACACACATACGTGGCACACCTGCGCGGAGCAGGTGTTCATGTGGATAACTCTAGCGGTGCTGGTACATATCCGGTCAAGCCTTCAGTTTCTGGCAGGTATCCGGTGAAGACCATCGCGCCGGCGATGATCAACGATGGCGCCGAGTGCCGCAGCAGCAGTTGCTCTACCTCGAGCGTGGCTATCTCAGCTGAGTCCACTTCCCGCATCCACGAACCCAGGTTCACGCGGCCGCTCGGTGGACCTGCAAGGGGTGAAGGCGATGAGTCTTGGACCGTTCCGGCTCGGCAGCACGGGGATGCGGCGGATACCGCACGCATCCGATCCTGGCGCCGTCGTCGTGCCTGCGGGAACCGGTCGCGGCCGGCCTGGTCGTATCGGCACAGCCCCCGTGGAAGGTGTGGCGAGAGTTCGCCTGCCCCGACCACCTCGACAACCTCCTCGCCCCACGCACGCTCGAGCAGCGCGACCTCGACGAACTCGCCCGACGTAGAGACCCGCGCAGCAGCGCCGGGAACGGGCCGATCACCGAAGGGGCCGCAGCCCGCGAGCTGCGCGCCCGCGCCCTGGCCTGGGCCGCCACGCACCCGTTCACACCCCCACCACCGACGCGCGTGTCGCCCGCCCCCAGTCTCGGGACGGGCTACACGCGGGCGCTCGATCTACGTGGCCGAGTCTGCTCCGATCCCGTGGCGTTCGATGTCGGCCAGCTCGTTGCCCAGGCTTGCATCTGCCCCGGGTACCGGGCCGTCTCCGGCGCCTGCTGGCGCCAGGTGTGCGTGCCGGTCTTGGCCTCCCACGCGCACAGCAACGCCGCAGCGATCAGCAGCGTCACCCGCTTCGGTGTGGCGGCGGCAAGTTGCTCGATGATCACCGCGAGTTGCTCGCGGCCCGCGCCATACACCTCGGGCGTGGTCGATCCGTGGTCGAGCAGCTCGCGCAGCAGTGGCCAATCGCTTCCAACGCTTGGCGGATGGTGTGGTCGGTCGAGAACAGCCACGTCGCGATGAACCGCTCCGCCCCCACCGGCGCACTCTTACGCGCCACGAAGCTGCGCAACCAGTCCCGACGCACCGTGGTCGCGGACACCCACTGCCTGTTGCGCTCGATCACAACCTTCCGCTCCGCCTTGTCCTGCTCACTCATCCGCGACCGGGCACCCGCCCCACCGCTCGCAGCAGGCGGGTCGACATGACCGTGCGCGACGACGTCGCGGCACACGAAGATCGCCGCGAAGGTCTGCCCCTGCCGTTCGCTACTCCAGATCGTGGAGACGTAGGCCGCGTGCCCGGGACAGCTCACGTGCTTGACCGGGTCGAGATGGTGGTTATCGAGCCACCCCATCGGCCACGCCATCTCCTCACGTTCGATCACCTCCACCCCGGTCTCCACGAGCTCCGCGCGCACGGCCTCTTGCGCCGCAGCGTCGGCACGGCCATCGCGTAGCCGCTGCACGGTGTGGTCGAACTGGCCCGACTTCGCCGCCGCGACGATCGCCTTCACCGCCTGCGGATCGGTTTCGAACTCCGCGACCGCAGCAGCGTCCGGTGAGCCCGCCGCCGGTGCACCGGCCGTGCCTGCGCGTCGTCGAGCGATCAGGGGGTGCTGGTCCCATGTAGACGCACGCGCCGGGTTCTCCGACGAGCTGCCGGACCCGGCCAGGTTGTTCACCGACATGGCCAGGTTGGGCAGGTAGGCGTCGCGGTTGAGCGCGACCAGTTCCCGGCGCAGCTCGACGGGGTTTCGCACCACGAATGGCTCCGCTACGCAGAGGCACGATACGCACCGATCACAGCGGATCGCCTTGCGACCAGCAGGTACGGCACCCTTCCGATCGGGTCACGACCACTACGGATCCGCCGGTCGATGGAGGTCGTGGAGTTCGGTAGCAGTCTCGCCACCGAGGCGGGCCGTGACGGTCGCGCCCGGTCGACGAACGGCCACGCCCGTTCGTCGCGGTGCGCGTAGTGCTGGGGCTGCACCTCATGTCACCTCGGCGTCACCTAGCCTCCGCTCGGCGCCGAGCGCCGCGCCGGTCCACCACTACAGACAGTGAAGCCCGACACTCGATGGCGTGAACGACCCGGCCGCCGGGATGCCCGCCATGATCGATAGATCGATCCCTGGCGGCTCCGTACGTACCCTCCCGCTCTTCATGGCTGGGGGTCAGTCGTGACGATTTCCGACGAGCTCTGCGAACTCGGCCACCTCGGCGGCGCCACCACTATGAAGATGTTGACGGAGCGGTGGTGCAGCGCGATCAAGCCGCTCTTCGTGCTGGAGCCGCCGGGCGGATGGGACGAGGAGAGCGCGCAGGATCTGCTCCACGACTTCCTCGCCGACCGCTTGGAGGACCTCGCCGACGCACTCATCGCTGTGGGCACAGACGAGGAGGCAGTGCTGAAGCTGACCAGTCGCATCATGAGGCACTGGTTGATCGACCAGGCCCGCAAGACCGACGCTGGCGCGGTCCGCCTTCGCCTTGAGGAGCTACTCGGGAGCAACAGCGAGTTCGTTCGGCTCTCGGATCGCCCCGCGCGGTGGGCTCTGGCAAGGCTGACCGGCACCGAAGCCGGGCGTGATGACGGGGACACTCTGTACACCGCCGCAATGGGTGTGTCAGACGTCAAGCCAGTCCGCTGGCGCGACCAGAACCGGCGGCCCCCGATGGCCAGCGGCCCGGATCTCATCCGGGTCCTGATCGCGGTGCTGGGCTGCGCGGGCCCCGCTGGGCTCGAGATCGGCATGCTGGCCCACGTCTTCCAGCGCCGTTTCGGCGTGGTGCTCACCTCGCACGTCCCGCTCGAGGACGACGACACGCTGCGGGACCGGGTGATCGCGCCGAGGGTGTTCGATATCAGCGAGGAGCGCAGGGCGGTAGCTCGCGCGGAGGAGGTTTATGCCCAGCTCAGCGATCGTGAACGCCGTATCCTCCTCCACCTTGACGACCGTGCTCAGGTCGAGCAGATCCTGGGCGTCGGTCGCAGTGTCGCCTACAACCACATCTCCCGAGTACGGGCGGTCCTCGCGACGCTCGCAGCGGAGGACATCGACGTCGAAGCTCTCGTCGACGAGCTAGTCAGGCTGGCTCGGGACGCCGGGCCGGACGATGTGCAGGATGCGACGTCAGAACTGTCCGCCATCACCGACGCGAAGGGGCGCAGCACTCGTGAGACCTAACGACGACCGCCTGCACGCTGCGCTCAGCAGATACCAAGCGCCCGAACGCCTGCGCGAGGCGCTGGCCGCTGATAGCCGCCCCGATATCTCTGTCGGACAGATCTGGCGAGCCCGAATCGATGGAACTGTCCTTATCGTGCTGATCGTCGGCGACTTCACTGACGGCTCCGGCGAGGTCGTTGTCGCAACTCCCGGCGAAGCGCCCCCAACCACGTCGACAATCGAACACGAGCGAGTCCCCACCTCTACATTCCGCTCACTGACTTTGTGGCCGACGGTGCATGGGGTTCTGCACCATCGCGTTCTCGACGTCATGGTTGAGCAATCCGATGTCAGCACCTCGTTGGCCGTTCAGGTGCGCGTTGACCTCCCCAGCACGGTCCTCGATGAGGCTCCGTTCGACCCAGGCAGCGAACTCGTGGCCGAGCTTCGCGACGACCTGGCCAGGCTTCAATCAGCCCCGGCCGTCCCCGTACGCACCGCCGGTCCAGAAACGCGAGCCCTGGAACTCCCGGGAAGTGGGCGGCAACAGCTTGAGCTGCTGATCGAAACCCTCGGCGTCAACCAGAACGAAGCCATGGAATTGCGACGCGGGCGGCGCACACTCACCCCCGCACAAGCTCAAGTACTCGAAACCATCTTAGGCATGAGGCCCGGATCCTTGCCCTCCTCGGCCGGAATCGACCCAGCCCTGGCCCTCGAGATCGAGCACCCGCGCTGGCGCGAGGCCACGCGCCGCCGCGCCGCACGGACCGGACAGGACGAACTCAGCGCCCGCGTCAGCCTGGCTGCCGATGCCTACGCGCTCGCGGCTCGCGAAAGCACCACGGAGCCCGACTGGACTCAGCGGATCGCTCTCCTTGTCGCGGGTGAAGCATGAGAAGACGTCCGCCGGTGCTGCTTCGTCCGGCCGCGACTGCGCAGGCCGTCAGGATGATCGCGTTGCTCGAGGCGACCACCCCGGAGCTCCTGACCGCTCTGTGCGACGACGCCGTAGCTGCGCTCGAGCGGCACCCGGAGGTGGCTCTGCGTCTGATCCCAGAGAGCGACACCGGAGACGGGTGCACCGTCGCCGGCGGGTACCGAGGTAGCGAGACCCCGCCGGCGCTCGTGGTCACCACGTCGCTCTCGCACCGGCGCCGCGCCTTCACCGCGTTGCACGAGTTCGGTCATCACCTGCAGCGCACGAACCTCGACCTAGCCGAGCGGCTCCTGGAACACCCTGCCGAAGAGGAGCTCGAGGAGGCGGCGTGCCAGGTCTTCGCCAGCCGGGTGCTGCTGCCCGACGCTCTCGTCAGCCCGATCACTCCATCCCGGGGACCGGACGCGACGACCGTCGCGGAGTTCTACTCGCGCAGCAACGCGTCCCGCGCCGCGTGCTGCGTCCGCGCAGCCGAGCTGCTGACCGGCGGCGGCGCCGTGGTGCTCTACCGCGAGAACGGGACCGTCGACATGGCCACGAGCACCGGGCTGATCCCGCCCGCCCGTGGCAGCGACCAGTCCGCCACACCACTGATCGCCCGCGCGCTCGCCCGGCCCGGAAACACCGTAGAACACGACGACACCAGCACCTCCTACTCCACCGGCACCTCCGACCTGCTCTACGGCCAGGCCACATGGGTCGACGGGTACATCGTCGCCGTGCTCATGCCCGACAACGCCAGCTGGAAGCCACTCGCGCTCCCCCGCCCCGGCACCAGCACCTACACCGGCCCCAGCAAGTGGGCCACATGCGACCAGTGCCTGCGCGAGTTCACCGTCACCGACGACGTGTGCGCCCGCTGCGCCGCCCCGCGCTGCCCACGTCGGCACTGCGCCTGCCCCAGCAGCGTGGGGGAACGGACCTGCCGGGGCTGCCACCTCACGCTCGCTAAGGCCCGCTTCGCCGACTTCGCCGACCCGAGCACCCCCTGCCGGGACTGCACCTGACCTCGGCCCGGACGATCCGGCACTTCCTACGTCAGTCCTCAGCGAGAGGGCACACCGCGCTCTCCGGCCCCCGGGCCGAGCGACAAACGGAAGAGGCACGCGCATGAGCGCCCAGCCCGAGCCGCACGAGGCGTCCGACAACACCGCCCGTGGTCACGACCGCCCCCGCGGGATCACCATCGTGATCAACGCGCGCGAGCGCACCATCACCGACAAGGAACTCACCTTCGAGCAGTTGGTCGCGCTGGCGTTTCCCTCCGCCCCGACCGGCGAGAACGTCCTGTTCACCATCTCCTTCCGCCGCGGGCACGGCAACAAGCCTGAGGGGTCGCTGCTCGCCGGCGAAACCGTCAAGATCAAGGACGGGATGGTGTTCGTTGTCTCCGCGACCGACAAGTCCTAGCCCCGACCTGCAGCGGCTGCTCGACGACGGCTACGACGTCGAGCTCCGCGAGGGCTACCTGCTCATCCACAACATCCCCTACGTCACCGCTGCCGCCCAGGTCAGCTATGGAACGCTGGTCAGCACGCTCGACCTCAGCGGTGGTGGCGTGACGGTCACCCCGAGCACACATGTCGCCAGCTGGATCGGCGAGCACCCCTGCCACGCCGACGGGACGGTCCTGCAGCAGATCGCGCACTCTGGCCCGCAGCAGTTCACCCCGACCATCCAGGCCGGGGCGAGCTTCTCCAGCAAGCCCCCCGAGGGCTACACCGACTACCACCACAAGATGACGACCTACGCCGAGATGATCATGGCGCCGGCGCTGAAGCTCGACCCGACGGTCACGGCGCGGACCTACCCGGTCCGGCGCGACCCGGAGAACACGGGGCCGTTCCTCTACGCCGACACGGCCACCGCCCGCGCGGGGCTGGGGATGGTCGCAGCCAAGATCACCGGCCGCAAGGTCGCAGTGGTCGGGGTCGGCGGCACCGGCAGCTGGGTCCTCGATCTCCTCTCCCGCTGCCCGGTCGACGAGATCCACCTCTTCGACGACGACCGGTACCTACAGCACAACGCGTTCCGCTCGCCCGGGCCGACGTCCGAGGAGGAACTCGCCGGCGGGACGTTCAAGGTCGACGTGTATGCCCGGCGGTGGGCGCACATGCGAACCGGCGTCATGGCCCATCCCCAGCGCCTCGGCGAGGAGCACACCGAACTCTTGTCTCAGATCGACATGGTGTTCGTCTGCGTCGATACCGGCGACTCCCGTCGCGAGGTCGTCGAGCTCCTCGAACGCGTCGGCTGTGACTTCATCGACGTCGGTATGGGCCTACTCCTCGACGAGCGGCAGGCCCAGGTGTTCGGCCAGCTACGCACCACGCTGAGCACCGCGGGCACCCGGGAGCAGGCCCGCAGGCACATGCCGCTCGTGGGCAGCGCCGACGACGCCGTGTACGCGCAGAACATTCAGACCGCCGAGCTCAACGCGCTCAACGCCATCCTCGCCGTCGTGCGCTGGAAGCGAGCCCGCGGCGTCTACACCGACTTCGAACACGAGGTCAGCTCCACCTACGTCATCGACGGCAACACCATCATCAACACAACCCCCACGGCCGCACCGGCCGCCGGCAACTCGACCATCGCGAGCTCCCGATCAGCCGCCGCGCCTATTGCCGGCGACACGCCGGTGGCCGACGGCACCGATCGGGACGCCGCCAACGATGACGGCCGGAGCGTGGCGTGATCACCCAGCTTCAACCCCGGCTCGTCAGCACAATCCCCGAGCAGCCCGAGCCCGGCGTCCTCTACGTGTCGGTCAAGTACGCGACGACCCTCCATCTGTGCGCCTGCGGGTGCAGCAACGAAGTCGTCCTGGGCATCTCACCTCATGACTGGAAGATCACCTGGGACGGACCGACCGTCACTATCAGCCCCTCTGTCGGCAGCTGGAGCTTGCCCTGCCAGTCGCACTACCTCATCCGGCGCAACGAGATCCGCTGGGCACAGCGTTGGAGCAGCGAGGAGATCGAACGAGGCCGCACCGCCGACACCGTCCGCAAGCGCTCGCCAAGCAGCTCGCCGGCCACACCGGAACCTCTCACGACAGCCGCTGTGGCCCGTCCTCGACAGTGGTGGCGCCGTCTCTTGGGAGGCCGGTAGCCAGTCCGTTAACTTGAGACGGCCCCCGGGCACAGGTCCAGAAGATCGGGAACCTGCTCTTCGCAACGATCTTCTCACCAGATCCCGTGATCACATCTACGCCCCTGCCGAGTCGCCGCTAGGCGGCCATCTGGGCGCTCGTCGGCGGCCTCGACTGAGGGCGGGCTTGGCGGGTGGGCGGACCGACGGCATGGGACTGAAGCTTATCCAGCTCCAGCGCACCGCGGCCTAGCAAGCTCCGCCGAACACGATGCCATCGCCGCCGTCCTGACCAGCTGCCACGCTCAGCCCCGCGCCGACAACTGACCGAGGGCCGGCACCTTCTGCTCGGCGTCGCGGCAGTCTGTAGAAATTCGCGCCCCTCGTCAGTGAGTACGGCATGCACCATCCGATCGTCGTTCGGGTCGGGCACTTGGCGCACCAGCCCTTCGCGTTCGAGGCTGGTGACAGCCTTGGCGATGCGGCCGTGCGAGTGGTCCATGAGAACGGCCAGCTCGGTGACCCGAGCCGAACCGGTGGGCCGCTCGGAGAGCTGGACGAGGATCCCGTAGTGCGTGTGCTCGATACCCGAATCCCGCTGTAATTGCCGGTCGAGCGCGCGCATCAACAGCTGATTGCTGATCAAGTAGGAGCGCCAGGCGCTGGCCGCGTCCGGACTCAGCCACTGCTCATCCGTCACAACGCCACGGTACCCCGCAAGGAGAGTCACGAACGAACCAAGACCGGCCACGAGGGGTCACATCGGATCCCCGCGGCCGATCAGGCCGGTGGTCCGTCAATACATCGCCTTCTGGCTGATCACGGGCCTAGCGCGTGTTTAGAAAGTCGATCACTGGCCGCTGAGGACCTGCGTGTCGGTGCCCGGAGATAGATGAGGTTTCCGGTAGATGGATCAACGACGAAGAAGACCATCTATCCGGAGACCTCGTGGGGACCGTACCCGCGGGTGCTCGTCATGACCTCACCGACGCGCAGTGGGACGTGCTTGAACCGCTCCTACCTGCGATGAGTGGGCGTGGGCGGCCCCCGAAATGGACCAAGCGACAGTTGATCGACGGGGTTCGCTGGCGCACCCGCGCCGGGACCCCGTGGCGTGATGTGCCGGAGCGGTACGGATCGTGGCAGTCGATCTACGGGTTGTTTCGACAGTGGCAGCGCGAGGACATCTGGGCGCAGATCCTGGCCGCGCTCCACCAGCTCGGCGATGCGATGAAGATGATCGGATGGGATGTGTCGGTGGACTCCACGATCGTGCGGGCACATCAGCACGCCGCCGGTGCGCGCCGCCACCCCGAGCGTCAGGTCGAGCCGCCCAGCGCCGATCCGGGCGTTGTTGAGCCGGTCGATCACGGTCTGGGTCGCTCACGTGGTGGATGGACCACGAAGCTGCACCTGGCCGCTGAGCAGGGACGTAAACCGTTGTCGTTGGTGATCACCGGTGGGCAGCGAGGTGACAGTCCGCAGTTCGTCACGGTCCTGGAACGCATCAGGGTGGGTCGGGTGGGCCCAGGTCGGCCGCGGTCGCGCCCGGACCGGGTCTTGGCTGATAAGGCGTACTCGTCGCGAGCCAAACGTCTTCGACGACGACGGGACCGGCGAGGAGCAAGGCGCGGTGAGCTAAAGAATGGAGCTTGCTCGGCTTCGACGCCGCCGCGAGCTCCGGTGAAACTCCGGTAAAACGGTCGGTACTGGTCGGTCGTCGTCGGTCACCACCGGATGGCAGCGTCCCCCACGCTCGGCGTTTGCGCAGGTCAGCGGCTCGTTCACCCAGTGGGCGCATCAAGCGATAGACGCAGAGCCGACGTGATTAGGTCGTCGGTTCGATTCCGACAGGCGGCTCCGGCGAACCGCCCCTGACCTGCGCAAACGCAGGGCAGGGGCGGTTCGGTTCTGGTGGTCGCGCGATGCGCTGGCCTCACGGCTCTGCCCGACACCGACGTCGCTCTCCTCTGCGACGGACCCCTCGCCGGCTGAGCGCTCGCGGCCGGCATCCTGTCCGTGTGCCGATAGGCCTCGCTCCGCTCGGCAACGCAGCGTGGCGTTGTGTCGCGACCTGGACGTGCGAGGTGTCAACGGTGCGTCGGCGCAGCGATCGTTGTGTGCGCAGCGAGATGCTCCATGCCGCACGCGCGGCGCGCACGAACGCAACGCCCCGGAACGCCAACGACCCGTCATCGCTGCGACGCGCAACGCGTCTCCCGTCACGGCAACGGATCGCAACCACGACCCCGCCCACGGCGCCTCGCGGGACGGAGGGCAAGTTGACACAGTTGCGCTGCCATGGAACCGCGCTGGCTCTCTCGATGACCACCGGTGAAACAGTGCCGCTCCAGGCTTGCGCCTGGTGTTGCCTGGCCTCCTCGTGATCGGCCCGTCGGGGATCGTCAACGTGGTGCGGGTGTCGAGGCGGTCGGGTCCGACGGCTCGGCGGGGCGCGATCGTCTCGTGCGTTGGCGGACTACGGGAGCTTGGACGCGAGGACGTCGGCCGCCAGGATCTCGGGTGCTGCGCCGAGGAGGTGCTGGTTGGCCATCAGGGCTGCGACGATGGCGCCGTTGGCGTGGGCGTCGCGAGCGGCCTCGTCGGGGAATGCATCGAAGATCCAGAAGGTGTCGGCGTGGGTCCTAGCCGCGAACCAGACAATCGTTCCTACTTCTTCGTTGGCGAGTGCGACAGCGCCGGCGAGCAGATCGGCGAGCGCGTCGTGCTGTCCATCGGCCGCGACGATCTTGGCGACGAAGGCATACGGAAGTGATGCGGGTGTGGACATGAGGGGTTCTCCTTGAAGTCGGGGTTCTTCGTGGGGCGAGTTCAGCGTATGACGAGCGAGGGCCGGTGGGGAGTGGCGTATACGACAGTATTGCTATTGTTCGCGCCATGCGTATCGGACTGATCGCGATCGACGGCTGCTTCGGTTCGGCTGTCGCGTCGGTCATCGACATCGTGCGGGTGGCCGACGGAGCCCGCGGCGATGTCGACCCGCGGATCGACCCGATCGAACTCGCCATCCTCGGACCGAAACGGCGAGTGACCACGACGGCATCGATGACCCTGTCGGTAGACCACCCGCTGTCGGAGTCCGGAGAGTTCGACGTGGTCGTCGTCCCTGCGCTTGGAACCCTCACGGCCGCCGCTACCAACGACGCCCTCCAGAGCCGAGATGCACGTTCGGTCATCGCCTCACTCGGGCGCCTCGACGACGCGACCACCCGGATCGCCGCGGCGTGCACCGGCGTGTTCGCCGTCGCCGAGACTGGACGGATGCATCATCGGCGGGCGACGACCAGCTGGTTCCTGGGGCCGGAGTTCCTGAAGCGCTATCCGACCGTCGCCCTCGATCTCGACACCATGGTCGTGGTCGACGGGAACCTCGTCACCGCCGGCGCCGCGTTCGCCCACATCGACCTCGCGCTCTCACTCGTGCGATCGATCAGCCCCGACCTGGCCCAACATGTCGCCAAGCTCCTCATCATCGACGAGCGTCCGTCGCAGGCGGCCTTCGTCGCCTACGAACATCTCCGGCACGAGGACCCGATCGTCGTCGAGTTCGAACGCTTCGTGCGCGCCCGCCTGGACGAACCGTTCAACGTCGCCTTCGTCGCGCAGTCGCTCGGCACCAGCCGGCGCACCCTCGAACGACGAGTCCGTGCGGCGCTCAACCTCACTCCGCTCGGCTTCGTCCAACGGCTTCGCATCGAACGAGCTCGGCACCTCTCAGCAACCACGGACCTCACCTCCGCCGAGATCGCGCTACGGGTCGGCTACGCGAACGCCGAGACTCTGCGCTCCCTCCTGCGCAGGGAGCGACGCCGTTCCTGACCTATCGCCATGCCTGTAGCCGGTGTCCTAGCGCTCGGTTGGAACCACCTCTCAGCACGTCGCGTCGACGCTCCTGCGTCGCCCCTGGACGACCCACTCGACACGCCCGCAGCACAGGCCATGTGACGTGCCCCGGCTTCCCGGACGGTCGGGGTTGGGTGGCTGTGATGTCGCTGCGTTCTCGTCGAGGGGGTCAGCAGACCCGATCAGGGTCGATTGGGATGAGCCGCGAAGGCGGTCAGGTCAGGGCGGCCGAAGCCGGCCGGCGGGGTAGCGTCGGACACGTCGAGGTCTTTCGGATGGATGGCGTAGGAACCTCCATCGTCGGGAGACCTCGACGTCTATCTGCGGACCGACGCGCCCGGCCGACCTACACCGTCATCTGGGAAGAGCCGCCAACCGTGCCTACCTGCGCGGTCGGGGTATCCGTGCGACGATCCCGATCAAGCGTGATCAGGACGCCAACCGGCTCAAACGGGGATCACGGGGTGGCCGGCCGCCGCGGTTCGACCCTGAGATCTACCGCCAGCGCCACGCCGTGGAGTGCAGCATCAACCTGCACAAACAACACCGCGCGACCGCTACCCGCTACGACAAGCTGGCCCTGCGCTACACGGCTACCGCCCAGGTCACCGCGATCAATATCTGGCTCCGACAATTATCAAACACGCGCTAGGTCTCAGCTCGGCGCTGGTTCCTCGGGGTGGCCGCGCTGTTGGCCGCGCTACTGGCCACGCGGGCCGCGCGCCCGGTCGTGGTCGGTGTGCTGACATGCGGGGCCGGGGTGCTCGGCGCCGTCGCGGGGGTTGCCGCGATGGGCGGGCAGACGTGGTCGATGCAGCTGCCCGGCCTGCTACCGCTGTCCGGTGTCGTCGTCGCGGTGGACCCGCTGGGCGGGGTGTTCATGGCGGTGAGCGGCGCGGTCGCTGCG
The DNA here is from genome assembly GCF_042653605.1 of Pseudonocardia sp. GCM10023141. Lineage (NCBI taxonomy): Bacteria > Bacillati > Actinomycetota > Actinomycetes > Pseudonocardiales > Pseudonocardiaceae > Pseudonocardia > Pseudonocardia sp. GCM10023141. Next base: position 9,594 of record NZ_JBHSIR010000019.1, on the reverse strand, counting down.
GTCGCGGCGATCTACGGGATCGGGTACTCACGACCCAGTGTCGCGGGCGGTCATGGCTTGGACGGTCGTGCTGTGCAAGCGGTGCTGCCGTTGTTCGTGGTGTCGCTGCTGCTGGTGCCGGCCGCCGGGAACGTGGCCGCCACCAGCGCAGCCGCGCCCGCTCGTGCGGCCCCTCGCCGCGGCCGCCACGTCAGGTGTCGGGATCGTCGAGGGCTGGCGCGGCACAATCGTGCACCGCGTCGAAATCGGTCCCGACGACCGGCTGACCCGGGTCAAGGTCGTCGATCCGAGCTTCCTGAACTGGCCGGCGCTACCGGTCGCGTTGGCCAACACGATCGTCCCGGACTTCCCGCTGGTCAACAAGAGCTTCAACCTCTCCTACGCCGGCAACGATCTGTAACCACACCCAAACCCGCGGGAGATCTCGCACCGGGAACCGCGCACCGAAAGAATTGCAGGAATTCGAACATGCACAGACCGTTGATGACAGCGCTTCGTGGCCAGCTGACCGGCACCGGCGGGCACCAGGCGTGCCGAGTTCTCGAGCCCACCCCGTGAGTGCTCATGCCGCGGCCGGCGGCGCCGGATCCGCGGACACCCCGGCGAGGCTACGTCAGATACTGGTCATCGCCGACGGCACCGCACCCGGGCTCGGCCCCGGCACGTCCGACCTGAACGCAACCGACCCACCCGCACCTGACTCTGCGTCACTGGCGCAGGTACTGCAGGCCGCACTGGCCAAGGATGCCGCCCTCATCCAACAGCTGGCCGGAGTCCCCACCGCCGTCCAGACCGCCGGCGAAGGGGATACCGCGACCGATTTCGCGGCGAGGATCTGGCACTGCCCCACCCCCGCCGCGGCCGGCTACCTGACGCGCACCGATCCGGCGCGGGCACGCACCGTGCAACGCCTCGTGGAGCAGGCCGGCGGGCCGCCGGTGCTCACCGAGGAGGACGCCACTGCGATCGCCTTGGCCGCGGCCGCCCTGCACTACCTGCGTCGGCTGGGTCGCGACCCCTACCGCAGCAGGATCCTGGTCGCCGACGCCCTCCGGTTGCCCATCCTGTCCCCACTGTTGCTCGCCTGCGGATTTCCCGACATCTCGATGTGGAACGCCCCCGATACTGCCTGGTTCCCGCTGCCCCGCGCGGCTCGGGACGCCGACGTCGTGATCGACCTTTCACGTCAGGACCCACCACCCGGCACCCCGGCAGCGACCATCGGGGCCGGCGCCACCGAGCTCGACCTCGACCGTCCCGAAGGATCTGTGATCACCCGCCGCGGCCTCGATCCCGGAGCACTCATCGCGCCCGGGCTGTTGCGTGCTATCACCGAGCACCCCGCCGGGGCACTGCCCTTCGGGCTGGGCGTCTACCAGATGTGCGCCGAAGCAGTTGCTCGCGCCATGCTGGCGCGGCCACGCTCGGACGACCTTTTCCGGGCAGGTCCGATCCCTTCCGCAGCCGCCCAGTCGATCGCCACCGCGGTCGCCCTCTCCATCCACGTCGCGCTCACCACGCAGGATCAGGACAACGGGTGGCCTCCGCGGTCCCAGCGGCGCCCCCACGCCGGCGGATGAGGAACGCTCGCCCGGCCATCCACGTTCTGAGTCACCGTCCTCCGTCCAAGACTTGCATAATTTCACAACTGCAGACATTATTGCTCGACAAGCGGTGAAAGGGGACGGCGCTCGTGATCGGAGAACTGCATACCCAGATCGAAACGGTTCAGCGCAACCTCGGGCTCGCCACCCAGGCCGGTCTGCCGTATGAGGCAACCCTGCACCGCGCCCGACTGGAGGACCTGGTCGAGATGGCCATGCGCCACGGCATCGACGTCAGCGCGTGGGTCGACCGTTCGCTGCTGGCGCCGCCGGCCCAGGCCGAGGGTGGATCGCGGTGAACCCGGGCACCTCCCCGGCCTCGACCCCGCCGAAACCCGCGGTGGAGCGTTCGAACACCGAGCCGCCACTGACCGAGAGCCTCCCCGCGCTCCTACGAGAGGCCGGTCTGGGCGGGATGACGACCCGATCCGCGGCGACATCCACCGAAGCGACATCCACCGCAGCGCCCAGGCTCACACAGCGACGGAAGTCGGCGAGAGTGAAGGGCCCGGGAATCCTGGTGGATGCGGCCGCATGCTGGACGGCGGTGGACCGCGACCCACCGCCGGAGGCGCGGCCGCACCGTCGGCCAACCCCTATTCGCCCACCGGGCAAGACCAGTTCTTCGTGAGGTCCGCAGCCCTCGACGCAGCCCAGCGCGTGGCGGTGCTCAGCGACGCGAGCGACTTTCACCGAGAACCCGGATCGACGGTGTTGACCGGGTTGCTGGGCTCGGCGGCGCTGCTGCGGGAGCATGCCGGGATCGCGGCGACCGCACTGCTGGTCACCGCCGAGGACACCGAGGAGCTGATCGCCGATCTCCGCCGCGTCGCCCCGGACTTTTCCGGTGCCTACCTCACCCTCACGAACCCGGCCCGGGCCGAGGCCGCGCAGGGCGCGCTGACCGGCGCGCTGACCGTGATCACCGAGCGGCAGACCTCGGCGGTCGCGCTGATCGCCGCGGTGTTGAGCATCCTGGACCGCCGAGGAACTCCTCCCGCCGAGGGCCGCGTGGTGATCGTCGGTGCGGATCACAACCCGCTGCTGGTAGCGCTCGCGGCAGCGGCCGGGATCGGTGAGATCGACCGGTGGGGCCTCGACGACGCGCACAACTTCCCGCTCCAGACGCTGTCTCGCCGCGACGCGCTGGTCATCGACCTGCTCGGCACCACGCAACCCTGGGGCCAAGCCAAGAGTTCGGCGGACTCGCTCACCCGGGTCATCGCCGTCGACGACCCCACCATGCCGCTACTGGCACTGCCGTACCTGCTCGGCACCGGCTGCCAACGCGGTGACCCGCCAGGCCTCGCCGAGTGCCTGGCCTGTGCGCAGGTGCTGGCGCAGCGCACCCCACCCGGCCGGATCCTGCCCGCACTGTCGGATCCCGCCCGGTCGGCTCCGCCATCGTCGAATACTGCGGTACCGGCTCCGGCCCTCGCAGTGGTGGCCGACACGGCGCGCATCCACCGCGATGAGCACGCCCATCCGGTTCGATGACGACGTGACCAGACACCACCGAGAACCTGCAGAGAGCGCGTGCCCGATGCCGCGCGCTTCCTGTTGCGGCCACCGAGTGCGCGGCCACCTCCACCAGTTCGGCTCGGGACCATCGAGCGAACGCGGCGTCCGGCCATGATCCCACGAAGGCCCAATCCCCTCCTGTGGCTCTGGTACGCGATGGGCGGTCGTCTGCCGACCCGCCACCGGACCTGGGTGCTCTACGACACCACATGCCGGACCTGGCAGCTGCGGCACCTGGCGCGGGCCTTCGTCCAGATGGCCCTGATCGCGCCGCCGGTGTTGTTGATCGTCCCGGGACCACGGTGGGTTCCACTGGTCGGGATCGCGCTGGGCTGGCTCGTCGCACTGCAATTCGCAGTGTTCAACATGCATCTGTCCGTCGAGCATCGCGTCCGTCGAGCATCGCGTCCGACAGGCCGGCTACCCATCGGGCACCGCGCAAGCGGTACGCGACGCTGCCCGCTCCGACGAGCACGCCGCAGCCGAAGCCCGCTACGCAGCGCGGTATCGACGCGACGAACCCTGAAGGTCTCCTCCCCGGAAACCTGATCCGAGACCGAGCCGGTGCCTCGTGGTGTGGCACGCGGCCATCCACCGACGGGGCCACATCACCCCGGCGACGCTGCGATGATCCCCGGTCGCAGCCACGACGCCGGCCGCGTCCGCGCCGGATCACCGTGGTCGCCGCCACTGGTCGACGCCAACCGCGCCGGGTCGGTCTCAGGGGAGGACGTCGTCGACGATGACGGTGATCTCGACGGTCGTGAGTCCGGTGAGTTCCTGGATGGTCGCCGCCACGGTGGTGCGGACCTGCTGGGACAGCTCCTGGAGGTTGTAGCCGTATCCGGCGGCGATGGTGATCTCGATCGCGGTGGAGGTGCCGGCGACGCCGGCGATGACAGCGGGGTCCTGATCGGGCGCCGCGCTGCCGAGGGCGACACGCACGCCCGGCACCTGTTGGGCGGTTTCACGGGCGGTGACCATGATCACTCGTGCGGCGATGCGGAGGGCACCGTCAGGGCCGGGGACGATCGCGTAATCCGGATGGGCGAGCGTTGCGCGGAGCCGGCGAAGGAGCTGGTCGATCTTCCCGTCGGGGGCCGCGACGGTCTCGGCGGCGAGGTTGGCCAGGGGTGTCCACCGCCGCTGGTAGTCGGCGAGCGCCGCCTGGCAGTGCACGCATCCCCGCTGATGTTGATCACGAACTCCCGCGGCGCCCCTGGCGACCTGCTCGATGACGTCGTCCACCAGCCGCCCGCAGACAAGGCGGTCGGCGGACGACACTCGTTCCTGGTGCTCCCGGCCGGTCATGTCCACGCCTGCAGGTGATCGAGGAGTCTGCGTCGGGCACGATGGAGGCGTCCGCGCACCGTCGACTCGGGGATGTCGAGGATAGCCGCGGCCTCGTGATAGCTGAGCTGTTCGATGTCGACCAGCACGATCGCGGCTCGAAGCTCCGGCGGGAGATCCAGCACCGCGGAGATCGCGGCGCGGAGTCGATGGCGGGCCACGGCCTGGTCGTCGGCCCCCGGAGCCGGAGCGAGATCGGACTCGGCCAGCTCGTCGTGGCGGCGCGAGCCGGTGACGTGGTTGATGCACCGGTTGACCACGACCCGGTACAGCCAGGTGGTGAACATGCTGTTGCCCGCGAAGCTCGCCAGCGCCGTCCACAGCTGCAGCACCACGTCCTGAGCGATGTCCTCGGCGTCCTCCGGGCTGCCCACCATGCGCAGCGCGATCCGGTATATCCGGTCGCGGTGGCGATGGATGAGTACCTCCCAGGCGTCCATCGAACCGGAGCGGGCCTTCGCGACCAGCCAGTCATCGGCGGCCGCGTCCAGGGCGCTGGGCCCACCGCGCCCGTCGCTGCTCACTGGTCCTGTCACCCTCCGAGGTCTCCCCGCGTCAGCCGTGATCACCGGCGCCGGCCCTGTCGTGGCCGGACGTGCTGCCACATCCGGACACAGAGGCGACCGTAACGACCTCGTCGGCGGACCCAGCCACCGGCCGTCTCGAAACAAAGTGCTGAGAGTCACACCGTTGCCGGCGTGACGATGCCGGCCCAGCGCTGTCTCAGTGACTGAACGGCGCCGGCCAAGGGGGCTGGCCGGCGCCGTCACCGGGGGGTGATGTGCAGCAGGGCACATCCGACAAGAACAGGTGCCACATCGGATGCAGAGCGCGGGCGGGCCGAGGATGCAGCGACCGAAGACGGACAGCCTGACGATGTACGAGCACGCCCTTGCCGCGGCAATGCACGACCTCGTCGATGCCTTCCAGGACAACCACGACACCGACGCGGCCAGGCAGGCTGCGCGCGAGACCCTCTTCTGGCTGACCAGCGCCTACGGCCGGGACGCCGTGCGCGACCTGGTCGAGCTGCTGGCGCAGAGTCTGGCCCGCACCTACCAACCGCGTGCTCGCTCGGGCGACGACACAGGCCAACGAGAAGGGTCACATGAGGATGCCGATCACGAAGTCAGCTGAGCCTGGAGGCGACGCCACCGTCCGGCCCGGCGCGGAATCCGAGAGCACGCCCATCTTCGACGCACTCGTGATCGAGACCACGCTGCCGCGACGATCCGAGGTGACCGACGAGGACTCGTCGGCGGTGGACCATGGCCGGCTTGCCGCAGGTGATCGGGAGCCGGCCACCGAGGGTGGCCTCGTGGAGGCTCTCGGGTCCGCTCCTGACCATCGCGACGACGAACGCGAACAGCATCCGACCGGCACAGGTTCGCTCTTCGACGCCGGGCATCAGGCCAGCGCGCATGTCCAGCACGACCCCGCGCGCGGCAACTGACCAGCCGGCGCGGCGAGTTCGCGCGCCAGCTCTGACCATCCGCGCCGGCCCCGCCACGATCGGCCATCGTGTCGTGCACGCGGCCGTGACCTTGCCAGAGACGACCTTGCCAGAGACGACCTTGCCGGAGACGACCTTGCCGGCGACCCAGCCGAGCCGAACAGGCTCACGACCACGTCGAGCTAGCCGGTCGGGCGGGGCCGACGTCGATCCCGGAGCCGATCAGCGAACGGCGAGGACACCACCGTCGACGTACAGCGAGTGCCCGGTGATGAAATCTCCCTCATCGCTGAGGAGGAACAGGCACGCATGTGCGATGTCGTCGGCGGTGCCCATGCGAGGACGCAACCGGCGACTGTTGTCGACGCGGGCCGCGTAGTGGGGGTCCGCAGCCACGTACTCGGCTTGGCGCGGACCGGGGATGAGCGCCGGACCGACGGCATTGACTCGAATGTTGTCCGGGGCGAGCCCGACCGCGAAGGCCTTCGTCAACTGACGGACGCCCCCCTTGCTGGCGCAATACGGCACCATGTCGCCCATCGCCACCTCCGCCTCGGCAGAGGTGATGTTGACCATCGCTCCGCCGGTGCCCTGCTTGCGCATCGCCCGAGCCACCCATTGATTGACGAGGAACGACCCCTTGAGATTGATGTCGATGACGTAGTCCCAGTCCTCCTCCGTCACGTCGAGCGCCGCGCTCATCCGGTTGACCCCAGCGACATGTGCCAACGCGTCGACGCCTCCGGCCCAGCTGACCGCCTGCTCGACGCTGCGCGCGACCGCAGCGGAATCCCGGATGTCCACGACGAGGCCATGGGCGCTGCCGCCTTCGGCCTTCACCATCTCGACCGTCTCCTGCACCCAGGCCTCGTTGATGTCGAGCAGGGCCACGCTGGCTCCTTCGCGAGCGAGGCGAATGGCGGTCCCACGTCCGATGTGACGTCCTGCGCCCGTCACGATGGCGCGCTTGCCGTGCATGCGCCCGTGGGACGTCGGTCCTGAGTCGTTCATCGAGAAGGCTCCCTCGGTGTGCGGTTGAACTTCTTGGCGTCATCCCGGCGGAACTGTCGGTTGCCAGCGGAGCATGCGGTTCTCGGTCCGGACGGACGCGCGCAGCGCTGCTGATCGGACGGTCATCGACCTCGCGCAAGGGAGACCGGCGATCCCCGCCCGTGGAGTCGACGGCCTCCCGACGCCGCTGTGGACTCGCTTCCGACAGAAGGGGTGGCGGGGCGCCTCGACCGAGCCGCCCCGCGCGAGATCCCCATCGACGGCGACCCCAGGAACGGAGAACATCGTGCCAGCGCCCCGACCCGGTACCCCCTGGCTCAACCTCGGCTACGCGGCCTGCAGACTCCAGAACGGTCCCAGATACGGGTTGCCGGCCTGCAGCTGGAAGTCCCTCACTTTGGGACCGATCCCGACCAGCGACGGAAAGCCGAGCACGGGAAAGATCGGCACATTGTCATAGACGTATCTACTGTATTCATTTGCGATACTTTCCTCGCGTCCAGAATCAGTGGCCGCGTCCAGGCGATCGATGATGGCGTCCAGGGCTGGATCCCGCACCGATGTACTGAAGCCAGCGCCATAGAGGGTGTTGTGAGCAGAGTAATTTGCCTTGTAGAAGACATTGGCCGGCCAGCCACCAATTCTGATGCCAGTCAGCGTGTGGGCTCGATGTTGCGCGAGGACCACGGCATTGTCGACGGCCTGATAGTTGACCTTTGCCCCGATCTGCGCCCAATAGCCGACCATCGCCTGACTGAGTCGCTGGACATTGGGCTGTACATTATCTACGGTGTACGACCTGAAATCGAACGTCAGGTTCTCGGCCCCGGCGTCAGCGAGCAGTTGCTTTGCCCGCTGCGGATCATATGGGTAGGGCGCCAGGGACGCATCGTTTCCCAAAGTGATGGGGAGCGTGAAGTTGGCCACTACCGTGGCGTAGCCCTGATAGAGCGACGTGACCATACTCTGACGGTCCAGGGCATATATCAGAGCCTTGCGAACCCTGACGTCGAGGAACGGAGACGGGCGGTCCGGGAAGTACAGATCCTGGAAGTTCACGGCTCCGAACGACGCGTTGTCCTTCCGGAGAACGCGAATGTTGGGCGCCCCCTCCAACTGCTTGACAGAATTTGCGCTCAGCCCGTGGGCTATGTCAATCTGCCCGTTGAGTAGTCCTGCGATCCGTGCGCTCTCATCGGGGATGATCAGCATCTTGAGGGTCTTGAAATTGGGCATCCTCGACTTGTCGAAGTAGCCATCAAACCGCTCCATCGTAACGCTGCCGTGAATCTGCTGCGAGACGAACTTGAAGGCACCGGCGCCCAGCGGCCTCTTGCCGAACTCCGCGTTGCCGACCTGCTCGTAGTAGGCTGTTGGAATCGGGACCGGCAGCTCGTCGAGAATAGTCGGATATGGCTTCTTGAGCTTGACCGAGACCCTCCCGTCACCCAAGACGTTGACAGCCTCGAGACTCTCCCTGAGCTGCGCAAAGTAGGTGAACTCAGGGTTCATCGTGACGCGGTCGATCGCCGTCTTCACATCACGCCCGGCAAAGGTCGAGCCGTCCTGCATCATAACGCCCGGACGCAGGGTGAACGTCCACGTGAGCGCGTCCGAGCTGGTCTCCCAGCTCAGTGCGAGATTAGGAACGAGCTTTCCATCCAAGTCCCGTCGAGCCAGCGTCTCCGAGATCGCCCACATCACGGGCCTCAGGTTGGAATTGTTCGGCGCCACGTGCGGGTCCACGGTCTCGGTCGCGAAGCTTCCTACCGCCGCCACCAGGACATCGGTGGCGGCGGTGCCGGAGCCACTGCCCGCAGGCACCGTAGCATTGTCGTTGGAGCAAGAGCCGAGAATGCCCGCCAGCGCAACGCCACCGGCCACAGCGAGCACCGCGCGGCGAGACATCGTCGGTGTCAGCCGATCCATGGCCGCACCGATTCCAGCCTGCGGCATTTCTCCATCCATTGAGACTCCTCAGCTAGGCGCCATGAGTATTCGCAACCGCGCATGAAACCGTTGGGCGGCTCATCCGGCGACCGCAGGTCGTCCTCGCGTGCACGGAAGCCTCGAGTTGAGATCTCGGAGTCACAGATTGTGGCGCGACGGTCCGAATCTCGGCGTGTTGACCCATGCCAGCCATGACAGGGAGGTCAGCCCGTGGATACCCCAGGACTCGCGGAGTCCGCCCGGACCGCATCCTCGTGCCGAGGCCAGCCTTTTCGGTTTTCAGTACCCTGCCGTACTTCCCCGACTTCACCGCGGTACCGCGGGTGCGCGTGCTGGGCGATGGAAGAAGCGCTGTCACATCCACGCCCGAACAGCCGCTGGTGACTCCGCACCAGTGGCGACCAAACGTTCTCCTGGCGGAACGGTGTACTGTCACGGGACATTTACCACACCGTTTCCGCGCATGGCAACAGCGGCGGATACATCGGCGAACGCCTCATTGCCGGGTGCGGATTGGCGCGTCGAATCCGCGTCTCTCGTCGGCTCTGCCCGGTTGGATCGTGGTTGAGGCTCCCACCAAGGCCGACCGGCAGAAATCGGAAACCCGTCGAACCCGCGACAGCAGGACACGACGCGCTAGTGTCGCGTGTCGTAACTCTGTTTACGGTTGGTGGTGCGCGAGAATGAGGTATGTCAGTTGCTGCG
>NZ_JBHSIR010000018.1:0-89647 GCF_042653605.1 Pseudonocardia sp. GCM10023141 | reverse complement strand
AGGTCGTGACGATCGAGCACCCGCTCGGTCTACCGCATCCACCGATCAAGATCCACGGGACACGCTCTAACCCGAGGGCGAACGCACGCCCCCGGGAGAAACCGACAGAAGGGACGCACCACCCCAACTCGCAGGCCCCTCCGTCCCAACTCGCGGGCCCCTCCACCCCAACTCGCGGGCCCCTCCACGACAACTCGCGGGGCGCCCCGGCGCAACTCGCGGGCCCCTCCACCCCAACTCGCGCCGGACCGCGACCCCGGAGGTACGCGAGTTGCGCCCCACCGCCCCGCGAGTTGCGCCCCACCGCCCCGCGAGTTGCGCCCAATCGCCCCGCGAGTTGCGCCGGGGCGCCCCGCGAGTCGGGCTCAACTGCACCGCGAGTCGGGACGGAACGGCCCCTGAGTCGGGATGGTGGGCTACGAGAGGCCGACGATCTCGCCGTCGGCGTCGATGTCGATCGTGTGGGCGGCGGGGTGCGCGCCCAGGCCCGGCATGGTGCGCATGTCGCCGCAGATCGGGTAGATGAACCCGGCACCGATCGACGCGCGCACCTCGCGCACCGGCAGCCGCCAGCCCGTCGGGGCACCCGTGAGCGTCGGGTCCGAGGAGATCGACAGGTGGGTCTTCGCGATGCAGACCGGCAGGTCGCCGAAGCCGTTGCTCTCGAAGCTGTCGAGCTGCCGCGCCGCCGCCGGGTCGTAGTCGACGCCGTCGGCCCCGTAGATCGTGCGCGCCACGATCTCGATCTTCTCCCGCAGCGGTGCCGCATCGGGGTAGAGGAACCGGAACTCCGACGGCTCCGCCGCAGCCTCGGCGACCGCGTCGGCCAGTTCGACGGCACCGCGTCCGCCGTCGGCGAAGTTGGTGCAGACCGCCACCCTGGCGCCCATCGACGCGGCGATCTCGCGGATCGCCTCGTGCTCGGAGGCGTGGTCGTCGGGGAACGCGTTGATCGCCACCACCGGAGACACGCCGTGCACCCGGATGTTCTCGATCTGCTTGCGCAGGTTGGCGCCGCCGATGTGGACCTCGTCGGAGTTCTCGGCGAGCAGCCCGGCCGGCAGCGGGCGCCCGGCCACGATCTTGTGGTTGCCCGAGTGGGCCTTGAGCGCACGCACCGTCGCCACCACGACGGCCGCGTCGGGGGTGAGGCCCGATGCCCGGCACTTGATGTTGAAGAAGCGCTCGGCGCCCATGTCGGCGCCGAACCCGGCCTCGGTGATCAGGTACTCGCCGCTGTGGATGCCGATCAGGTCGGCCACCACCGACGAGTTGCCGTGCGCGATGTTGCCGAACGGGCCCGCGTGCACGAGGACGGGCGTGCCCTCCAGCGTCTGCATGAGGTTGGGCTTCAGCGCCTCCCGCATGATCACGGCCATCGCGCCGGCCCCGCCGATGTCCTCGGCCGTGACGGGCGTGCCCTTGGGCGTGTACCCGACCACGATCCGCCCCAGCCGCGTGCGCATCTCCTGCACGGACCGCGCCAGCGCGAAGATCGCCATGACCTCCGATGCCGCGGTGATGTCGAAACCCGTCTGGCGCGGGATCCCGTCGAGGCGCCCGCCGAGCCCGACGATGACGTTGCGCAGCGCCCGGTCGTTGACGTCGAGCACGCGACGCCAGGTGATGTTGTGCGGGTCGAGGTCGGCCTCGTTGCCCTGGAACAAGTGGTTGTCCAGCAGCGCGGAGAGCATGTTGTGCGCCGACGTCACGGCGTGGAAGTCACCGGTGAGGTGCAGGTTGAGGATCTCCATCGGCACGACCTGCGAGTAGCCGCCGCCCGCCGCGCCGCCCTTGATCCCGAACGTCGGCCCCATCGACGGCTGGCGGATCGCGACCGTGGCCCGGCGCCCGGTGTGGCGCATCGCCTGGCCGAGCCCGACGGTGGTGGTGGTCTTGCCCTCCCCCAGCGGCGTCGGCGTGACCGCCGAGACCACGACGTACTTCGCCCGCGGTCGGTCGGCGAGCTCCTCGACGGCCTCGAGTCGGATCTTCATGACGTCGCGCCCGTAATGCTCCAGCAGGTGCGCGTCGAGGCCCATGTCGTCCGCCACGTCGCCGATCGGTCGCAGCGCCGCCCCGCGGGCGATCTGGAGGTCACTCGGAAAGGACACGTCAACTCCTGCGATCGGGGGGCCGGCGCCGATGATCGAGCGCCCGATGATCCTGCCTGACGCCCCGCCGGTGCCCCCTGCCCGCCCCGGTCGTGATCACTGGGGCAGGGTGGCCCCGTGACGTTCACCGATGCAGATGCCACCGCCGTCGCCGCGGCGATGGCGACCGGGCAGTCGAACCCCGCGATGCAGCAGATCCAGACGCGCTACCGGCTGGGCCTCGCCGCGGCGTGGGGCATCGCGCCGGGCGCCACGGTGCTCGAGGTCGGCTGCGGGCAGGGCGACATGACCGCGGCGCTCGCCCATGCCGTCGGGCCCGGCGGTCGGGTCGTCGGCGTCGACCCGGCCGGGCCCGACTACGGCGCCCCGGTGACGCTCGGCGACTCGGTGGCCCACCTGCTCGCCACCCCGCTCGGGAAGCGGATCGAGATCCGGCTCGGGCTCGACGTCCTGGACGCGCCCGACACGTTCGCGCCCGACACGTTCGACCACGTGGTCATCTCGCACGCCGCCTGGTACTTCGCCTCGCTCCACCAGCTCACGCGCACCCTCGCGGTGATCCGGCCGTGGGCGCGGCAGCTGTGCTTCGCCGAGTGGGACCTGCGCGCCCGCACCCCGGAGCAGCTCCCGCACCTGCTCGCCGTGCTCGTGCAGGGCCAGATCGAGGCGAACGGCTCGCGCGGCGAGGGCAACGTCCGCACGCTGTTCTCCCGCCGGCAGCTGCTGCGGATCCTGGACGAGGCCGGCTGGACGGCAGGCGACGTGCAGGACATCGACGCCACCGGCATGCACGACGCCGACTGGGAGATCGGATCCTGCCGCGCGCTGCTCGCCGACGCCGCCCGGCTGGCCGCGATCCCGCCGGCCGTGCTCGACCTCGTCCGGGCCGAGGGCGACACCCTCGAGGAGATCGCCCGCGATCGCGGCAACGCCGCCCTGCCCGCCTACGCCGTGGTGGCGACGCGGGGGTAGCCACCGCTCCCCCGTTCCTGTCATCCGGGACGGCGCTGTGACCCCACTCGAAACGAGTTGATTGCTTCCTGGCAAGCAACTAGCGTCGGGGCATGCTGAGAGCCGGTCCGGAAACGCACGCACCCGGGGCGCAGGCCACAACCGGCGCCCCGGCAACTGGCAACTCGGCGATCGGCGACGAGCCGATGCGCGGCCGGGGCACCGTGTTCGCCGTCGTCGGGCTGGCGCTGCTGCTCGGCTCGATCGACCAAACCGCGGTCGCCACCGCGCTGCCCACGCTCCAGCACGAGCTCGGCGCCCCGCTGTCCTGGACGAGCTGGACGATCACCATCTACTCGCTCGGCGCGATCATCGCCATGCCCGTGGCCGGGCGGCTGGCCGACCAGTTCGGGCGCAAGTCCGTCTTCCTCGCCTCGATCGGCCTGTTCACCGTCGCGTCGCTGGTGGCAGGCCTCGCCGGCGACATCGCGACGCTGATCGTCGTGCGGGTGTTCCAGGGGCTCGCCGCGGGCGCGCTCGTGCCGTCGGCGACCGGCATCGTCGCCGAGCAGTTCGGGCGCAACCGCGACCGGGCGATCGGCATGTTCACCAGCATCTTCCCGATCGGCGCGATCATCGGGCCGGTCGTCGGCGGGGTGCTGGTCACGTTCACGTCGTGGCGCGCGATCTTCCTGGTCAACATCCCGATCGGTGTCGTGGTGTTCGTGCTCGTCGCGTTCCGGATCCGGCAGCGGCCCACCACCTCGCGCGCCCCGGTCGACGTGACCGGCATCGCGCTGCTCTCGACCTTGCTGCTGGCGACGATGACCGCGATCACCATGCTCGGCACCGACACCGCACCCGCGCTGCGCTACGGCACCGCGGGCGGTGCGGCGCTCGTCGCCGCCGTGCTGGCGTGGCGGTTCCTGCGCCACGCCCGCCGCGACCCGCTCGCCGTGGTCCCCATGCGACTGCTGCGAGGTCGCACGTTCGGCACGATGAACGCGGTCAACGTCATGTTCGGCATCGCCGCGCTGGGCTTCGGCACGCTCGTGCCGCTGTACGCGGAGGCCCGCTACGGGATCGTCCCGCTCGCGGCCGGGCTGCTACTGGCCGTGCGCGCGGTCGGGATGATCGCGACGTCGGGGCTCGCGGTGTCGCTGCTGCGCCGCGTCGGCAGCCGCGGTCTCATGGTCGTCGGGTTCGTCCTGCTCGCACTCGGGCTGGTGCTGCTCGCCGTGCCGCCACCCGGGGTCGACCCGCAGGTCTGGCTCTCGATCGCCGCCGGCGTGACCGGACTCGGCATGGGCGTGGCGGCACCGGCCACCAACAACGCGACGATGCACCTCGCGCCCGACGAGATCTCCTCGATCACCGGGCTGCGCGGCATGTTCCGCCAGATCGGCGCCATCGTCTCGATCTCGACGATCACCGCCGTGCTCACCAGCAGCGTCGACCCGGGGGCCGCCCAGGCGATCGCGTTCGCCGTGCTGGCCGCGGTACTCCTCGCGGCCCTCCCGCTCATCCTCTCGATGCCCGACCACCGCGGCAGCTGGTGATCCACTACGCCCCGCGGAGTAGCCCGCTCACCGTCCGGTGACGGACGCGCGGGTAGCCGCGGGAGCCCACGATCTCGGGAGCGGCCGCCGGGGCCGCGCCGAGGAATGGGGTCGCGATGGCCAGCAACGGAGTCCCGTGGCGCGTGCGCCCGATCACCCGCAAGGCGATGCTCGGTGTGCACATCGTCACAGCGGGGGCCTGGATCGGGATCGACGTCATACTCGGCGTGCTCGTGTTCACCGCGCTCTGGACCGCCGACGCGGGCACGGTCGCAGCGGCCTACCAGGTGCTGCCGATGCTGTTCTGGCCCGTGCTCGTGATGGCGCTGGGCTGCCTGATCAGCGGCGTCGCACTCGGGCTCAGCAGCCGCTGGGGCCTCCTGCGCTACCGGTGGGTGATCACCAAGCTCGCGCTCGCCCTGACCCTCACCGTGCTGGTGGTGCTGCTGCTCGGACCCAGCCTCGACGAGGCCGCTGCAGCGGGTCAGCGGCTCGCCGAGACGGGCGCGCTCGGCGCCGAACTGAGCGGTCTGATCTACCCGCCGATCGTCTCCACCACGGCGTTGCTGCTGGCCACAGCGTTGGCGGTGGCCAAGCCGTGGGGACTCAGACGGCGGGCCTCGGTGCCGGCTCCGGCAGCGGGACGGCCGTCGGAACGGGTGCGGTGACAACAGGGGCTACCGCGACGGGAGCTGGGGCGGCGGGAGCTGGGGCGGCGGGAGCTGGGGCGGCGGGAGCCGTGGCGGCGGGAGCCGTGGCGGCGGGGGACTGCGCCGCCGTCTCGGCCGCGGAGCCGTCGCCGTCCTTCGAGCGCAGCTCGCTCGTCTCGGCCTTGAGGATGCGCAGCGACTGGCCCATCGACCGCGCGGCCATCGGGAGCTTCTTGGCCCCGAACAACACCACGACGAGCCCGATGATGATCAACCAGTGCGTGGGGCTGAGTGCTCCCATGGCTCACGGCCTCCTCGGCTCGACCTCGACTACATTCGACTCTAGTGCCATCGCCACGTCCGCGTCCCTGCCGGGTGCCGGAGAGCAACCGCGATGGGGAGACGGAGTGGGCGTGTTCGGCACGGGTCGACGGCACCGGGCGCAGTCGCGCAGCGCATCCGCGAGCCAGCGGCACGTGAACTGAGACATGGACTCCCCCTCCCGCCGGCCGGGGCGTCCCGGTCCCGGACGCCGTTCCGAGCCGTGGCCGGTCACCCCCCGGCGACGGCGCCCGCTCCCGTCCGAGCAGCGCCCCCCGCAGACCGTCGCGGACGCACCGACCGAGCCGCACCCCGACCTGGCGGCCACGAGGCCCGTGTCGCGGCGGCCCGCCCGGAGCCAGCCCGGCAGGCCCCGCCCGCCCCGGCCCGCCCGTGGGCGGCGCCTCCTGCGCCGCTGGGTGCGCGGGATCGCGATCGCGCTCTCGGTCGTGACCCTCGTGGTCACCGGCTACGGCTGGTCGATCTACCGCCAGCTCGGCAACGACCTCGTCACGAGCGACGTGCTGACGCCGAGCCCCGACCGTCCCCTCGACGGCTCCACCGACATCCTGCTCGTCGGACTCGACAGCCGCACCGACGCGCAGGGCAACCCGCTGCCGCAGCAGGTGCTCGACCAGCTCAACGCGGGCGGCGACGAGGGCGAGCTCAACACCGACACGCTGATACTCGTGCGGATCCCGAACGATCCGGCCAAGACCTCCACGGCCGTGTCGATCCCGCGCGACTCCTTCGTCAACATCCCGGGCGGCTACGGCAACCACAAGATCAACTCGGCCTATGCGCGCGCCCGCAACGACGCGCTGACCAGCCTGAGGGCCAAGGGCGTCACCGGAACCGACCTCGACAAGCAGGCCAACCAGGCCGGACGCCGCGAGCTGATCACCACCATCGAGTCACTGACCGGTGCCACGATCGACCACTACGCCGAGGTCAACCTCGCCGGGTTCGCCGAGATCACCCGCACCGTCGGCGGCGTCCCGGTCTGCCTGGCCGCGCCCGCGCACGACGTGCTCTCCGGCGCCGACTTCGCCGCCGGTCCGCAGACCCTCGAAGGTCCCGCCGCACTGGCGTTCGTCCGCCAGCGCCACGGGCTACCGCGCGGCGACCTGGACCGCGTCGTGCGGCAACAGGCCTTCCTCGCGAGCATGGCCCACAAGCTGCTCTCGGCCGGCACGCTCGCCAACCCCGCCACGCTGTCGCAGCTGATCACGGTGATCAGTCGCTACGTCGTGCTCGACCAGGGCTGGGACCTGCTGGGATTCGCCGGCCAGGCGTCGGGCCTCTCGGGGGGCAACATCACCTTCCGCACCATCCCCACCGGCCGCCTGGACCTGCCCACCCCGAGCGACGGCGTGGCGGTCCAGGTCGACCCGAAGCTCGTGAAGTCGTTCTTCACCGACCTCGGCGCCCCGCCCGCCGATCCGGCGACGGCCACCGCCGCCACGCACCCGATCGTCGACGTCGCGAACGGCACGGCACGGGCGGGCCTGGCTGCTGCCGCCGCCGACGTGCTCGACAACAGCGGCTTCACGCCCGGTCAGATCGGCAACGCCGACGCCACGGCGCGGTCCTCGGTGCGCGCCACGGACGCCGACCGCGCCGCGGCGCAGCAGATCGCCACGCTGCTGGGGGGCCTGCCGGTCACCGTCGATCCCACGGTGGCACCCGGCCGCGTCGCCGTGCTGCTCGGTCGCGACTACAGCGGGCCCACCACCCCCTCGGACGCTCCGGACACCGCCGATCGGACCCCGACCCCGCAGCCCGGCGACGACGCCCCCGGCGCGCCGCCGGCCGCACCGGTCATCACCGCAGGCGGCGTCCCCTGCGTGAACTGATGCGCGCCGGCTGAATCCGGCCTGAGAATTCCCCGGCACACCGCTGCCGGACCGAGGAGCCCGAGCATGACCCGCCCTGCGGCCGTTCCCACCGTCCAGATCGAGAACGACCGGGTACGGGTCACCGAGTGGCGGTTCGCGCCGGGCGCCGAGACCGGCCACCACCGCCACGAGCTCGACTACGTCGTGGTGCCCGGCACCACCGGCACGCTGCTGCTGGAGACACCGCAGGGTGACATCCGCAGCCCGTTGGTGGCCGGGATCTCCTACGCGCGCCCGGCCGGGGTGGAGCACAACGTGGTGAACCTCGCCGACCACGAGTTCGTCTTCGTCGAGATCGAACTCAAGTAGCGCGCGATCGGGTCGCCCGAAGTGGATCTACTACGCTCGATCTCGCACGATCAGCAGCGACGTCGGGAGTGACGCAGTGATCTTCTCCATCATCGGTTGGATCGTCTTCGGCCTCATCGCCGGCTTCATCGCCCGCGCCATCGTGCCGGGCAAGGACGACATCGGCATCCTGCGCACGATCGTCCTGGGCGTCGTCGGCTCCATCGTCGGCGGCCTCATCTGGGGTCTGCTCACCGGCGGCATCCGCGGCTTCCAGCCGGCGGGCTGGATCGGCTCGGTGATCGGCGCCGTCATCGTGCTGGTGATCTACAACCAGGTCACCGGCCGCAAGCGCAACCGGCTCTGAGCCGGGCCGCCCCGCCGTTCAGGGGTGATCCACGATGTGGCACGGGATCGACGTGTTCTCGTCGAGGTGGTGGCTCGCGCAGACGCGGTGGTAGCCGTCGGCGATCTGCAGCGGTACGCCCGTGGCGATGTCGCCGCGCACCATCAGCACCGGTGAGAGCGCCTTCCCGTCCTTCACCTTCGCGAGATCGGCCGCCACGTGCACATTGTCGGCGGGCAGCAGCGGCAGGCAGGCGGCGCGCAGCACGTCCTTGGCCTTGAACTCGGCCAGCGGTGCGGCCTGCAGGCCCGCCACCAGCATGGACACCACCGCGGCCGAGGCGATCAGGGACAGGTAGGACGCGGCGGCCGGGTAGTCGTGCTCATCGGGCTCGGTCTTCCAGGCCACGGCCGGTCCGGACTTCTGGCTCATCGCGATGATCCCTTTCCGTGCTCCTGCTCGAAGGCCTCGAGCGCGGCGCCCGCGGTGTCGTAGAAGGCTGCGGCGCCGACGCGGGCGGTGATGCCGTAGCGGTCGAGCTGGGCGCGCACGTCGTCGGTGACACCGGAGAACACCAGCCGGGTGCCCTTGCCGTCGAGGATCTTCACGACGGTCGCGAGCACCGCCTCCGCCGAGTAGTCGATGTCGCCGATCGCGGCGGCGTCCATGCAGAACCAGACGGGCGGGTGCTCCCCCACCAGCTCCGTCATGTCGGCCGCGAGCCGCGACGCGTTGGCGAAGTACAGGCTCGTACCGAAGCGGTAGATCACGAGGTCGCCCGCGGTGCGACCGCCCGGGGTGACGGGCATCGACTGCCAGTGCCCCCGCGCGGACTTCACCAGCACGCTGTTGCGCGGGTTGTAGCTGTGGCGCAGGTGATCGACGATCGAGGCGACGACCGCGAGGATCACGCCCTGCTCAACGCCGATGAACACCACGGCGGCGGTGGTGAGCACGGCCACCACGAACTCGGCCGGACGCGCCGCGCGGATCTGGCGCAGGCCGACGATGTCGATCAGATCGACCCCGATCACCAGCACGACCGCGCCCAACGCCGCCAGCGGCAGCGCGGACAGGGTGCCGGTGAGGAACAGCAGCACGAGCAGCACCACCACCGCCGACGTCAGGTGGGCGACCTGCGAGCGGCCGCCCGCGCCGTCGACCATCTGGGTCTTCGTCGGGCTGCCGTTCACCACGAACGTGCCGCTGAACGCGGCGGCGATGTTGGCGGCACCGAGACCGACGAGGTCGGTGTTCTCGTCGGGACGCTCGTCGTAACGGGCCGCGTAGGCGCGCGCTGTGGCCGCGCTCTGCGCGAGGATCACCACGAACATCGACGCCGCCAGCGGCGCGAGCGCCAGCAGGTCGTCGACCGCGAAGCTGGGCAGCGCGACACCCGGCAACCCCGTCGGCACGGCGCCGAGCACGGCCACACCGTGGGCCTCCAGGTCGAGCAGGTGGCTCAGCAGGATGGCGGCGGCGACCGCGATCAGCGCGCCGGGGATCCGGTGGTTGACCAGGCGCAGCCCGAGCACGACGACGAGCACCGCCGCCGCCACGACCAGCGTCGCCACGTTCACCTGGGCCAGGCCGCCCGCGATCGTCACAAGGATCGCGACCGTGTCGCCGTGCGCGGCCGGGATGCCGGCCATCGCCGGCAGCTGCCCCACGGCCACCTGGATGCCGACACCCGTCAGGAAGCCCACCAGCACCGTGCGCGACAGGAAGTTGGCCAGGAACCCCAGCCGGATCACCCGCGCCACCAGCAGCAGCACCCCGGCCAGCAACGCGGCCGTGCCCGCCAGCTCGACGTAGCGGGCCGACCCCGCACCCGCCACCCCGACGAGGCCGGCCGCCAGTATCGCGGCGGTGGCCGAGTCGGCACCCACCACGAGGTGGCGCGAGGCGCCCAGCAGCGCGAACACCACCACCGGGATCAACATCGTGTAGAGCCCCGTGACCACCGGCATGCCCGCGATCCGGGCGTAGCCCAGCACCTCGGGGACCGCCAGCGCCGCCAGCGTCAGGCCGGCCAGCACGTCCGGGCCGATGCGGTCGCGCGACAGGGGCAGCAGGCCGCGCAGCAACGGCACCGCCACGTCGTCACCCCTCTCGCGCGAAGACGATCAGTCTGCTCCCTCGGGGCCCGCGATGGCAGGAAAGCCACTTTCCCGCAATGTCGTTGCGGGAAAGTGGCTTTCCTGCAACGACGACGGGCGCCGAGCCCCCTGGCCTGCAACGACGACGGGCGCCGAGCCCCCTGGCCTGCAACGACGACGGGCGCCGAGCCACCTGGCCTGCAACCCGGCCGGGCGGCCGCGGCCCCTGGCCTGCAACCCGGCCGGGCGCCGAAGGCCCCTGGGATAGCCTCGTGCCATGGCGGGCACGGCACGGCCGATCACGATGCACGGCGACCCGGTACTGCACCGCCCGTGCCGCCCGGTCACCGTTTTCGACGACGCGCTGGCCGCGCTCGTCGAGGACATGTTCGCCAGCATGTACGCCGCGTCGGGCGTGGGGCTGGCCGCCAACCAGATCGGTGTGGACGCCCGCGTCTTCGTGCTCGACTGCCCCGACCTCGATACCCGCGAGCGCACGGTCGGCCACGTCGTGAACCCCGTGCTGGAGCTCCCGCCACCCCCGCGCGAGCTCGTCGAACGCGCCGAGGGCTGCCTGTCGGTGCCCGGCGCGTCGGCCGAGCTCGCGCGCGCCGTCACCGCGGTCGTCACCGGGGTCGACGTGCGCGGCGAACCCGTCACGATCGCCGGCCGCGGTCTCGTCGCGCGCTGCCTGCAGCACGAGAGCGACCACCTCGACGGGCTGCTCTACGTCGACCGGTTGCCGGCGGCGGCCCGCCGGGCCGCGCTGGCCGAGGCGTTCCCGGGAGGCTGACCGCCCCGCCGGGTTCACCGCACCGTCAGGAGCACCTCGTCCAGCACGCCCTTGCGGATGTCGGCCACCAGGTCGGCGAGCTGCGGCAGGCTCATCTGGATCCGCTGCCCGAAGTCGTCGGTGATGATGATGCGCTGCTCCGGCACGGCGGAGTCGTCGACGAACAGTTCCGGACAGCCGCAGTTGCAGTTGCCGCAGAAGGTGGCGATGTGGCGCATTCTCGGTGAACCTCGTTCGCAGGGGACGGTAGGGACGTTCAGGGGTCTGACCGTAGGCGCCGTCGGTTCCGGGAGGGGACGAGATCACCCCGATCGAGTGACGTTGCCACCCCCTCGCGGGAACCAGCGCGCCCTCCGCGGCGACTGCTGGCAGCGTGGAGATCGACACTCGCGCCCCCGCCGTCACCGTGGAGCTCGCGATCGGCGGCATGACCTGCGCGGCGTGCGTCGGGCGGGTGGAGCGCAAGCTCGCCAAGCTCGACGGGGTGCTGGCCACGGTCAACCTCGCCACCGAGCGCGCCACGGTCACCCACCCTGCGAACACGCCCGTCGCGACGCTCGTCGCCACCGTCGAGCGAGCCGGGTTCACCGCGGGGCCTGTCACCGATCCGGGATCCGAGCGGCCGCCGGCTCGTCGCGGCGTGGATGTGCTGCGCAGGCGGCTGGCGGTGGCGCTGGTGCTGTTCGTGCCGGTCGCCGACGTGTCGGTGGCGCTGTCGCTCGTACCCTCGCTGCGGTTCCCCGGCTGGCAGTTCCTGATCGCCGTGCTCGCGCTGCCGGTGGTCGGGTGGGCGGCCTGGCCATTCCACCGCGCCGCGCTGGCCGGGCTGCGCCACCGCACCACGACGATGGACACGCTGGTGTCGCTCGGGATCGTGGCCGCGTCGGCCTGGTCGCTCGCCACGCTGCTGGCCACCGGCGGGCTCCCCGACACCGCCACCGGCTGGGACGCCGTGCTGCACCCGAGCGGCCCGCTCTACCTGGAGGTCGCCGCCGGCGTCACGGTGTTCCAGCTCGCCGGGCGCTACTTCGAGGCGCGCGCCCGCCGCGCCGCCGGTGGCGCGATGCGGGCTCTGGGACGGCTGCGCCCGGCCGACGTCGCGGTGCTGCGCGGCGGTGTCGAGCACCGGGTGCCGGTGGCGCACCTGCGCGTCGGCGACACGTTCGTGGTGCGGCCGGGTGAGCGGGTCGCCACCGACGGCTCGGTCGTCGACGGCGAGGCCTCGATCGACATGAGTGCACTGACCGGTGAGCCGCTGCCCGTCGACGTCGTGGTGGGCGACCCGGTCACCGGGGGCACCGTCACGCTCGCCGGTGCGGTGACGGTCCGCGCCGACCGGGTCGGCGAGTCCACGGTGCTGCGGGGCATGCTGCGGGCCGTCGAGCGGGCGCAGGTCGAGAAGTCGGCCGTGCAGCGGCGCGTCGACCGGATCTCGGCCGTCTTCGTGCCGGCCGTGTTGCTGCTCGCGGTCGCCACCCTCGCCGGCGCGCTGCTGGCAGGGATCACTCCGTCCAACGCCGTCGCCCGCGCCGTGGCCGTGCTCGTGATCGCCTGCCCGTGCGCACTCGGCCTCGCCACGCCGACGGCGCTGATGGTCGCGACCGGTCGCGGCGCTGAGCTGGGGATCTTCGTGACCGGGTTCCGCGCGCTGGAGACCGTCCGCGCCGCCGACGTGGTGGTGCTGGACAAGACCGGGACGCTGACCGCGGGGCAGATGCGGGTGCGGGAAACGGCGGGCGACGCGGCCGCGGTCCGGCTCGCCGCCGCCGTGGAGCAGCGCTCCGAGCATCCCATCGCCGCCGCGGTGGTGGCGCACACGGACGGCCCGGTGGGGCTGCCCGCCGTCACCGGGTTCCGGCAGCTCGCCGGGCTGGGCGCCGCCGGCACCGTCGAGGGCCACGCCGTGCTCGTCGGTCGGCCCGCACTCGTCGGGGAGCTCGGCCCGCTGGCCGCAACGGCCACCGCCTGGGCCGACGGTGGGGCCACGGTGATCGCCGTGGCGGTCGACGGGGTCGCCGCCGCGGTCCTCGCGCTCACCGACCCGCTGCGCCCGGGCGCAGCGGCGGCACTGGCACAGCTTCGCGCCATGGGCATGCGTCCGGTGCTGATCACGGGCGACGGCTCCGGCGCTGCGCACGCCGTCGCCGCCGCCGTCGGGATCGAGGAGGTGCACGCCGGTGCGCTGCCGTCGGACAAGCTCGCGCTCGTCGCGGTGCTGCGGGCCGCGGGGCACACCGTCGCGATGGTCGGGGACGGCGTCAACGACGCTGCGGCGCTCGCCGCCGCGGACCTGGGCATCGCGGTGGGCTCGGGCACCGACGTCGCGCTCGCGGCCGCCGACCTCGTCCTCGTCCGCGACGACCTCGCGATCCTGCCGGTGGCCGTGCGGCTGGCCCGCGCGACGGTCGCCACGGTGCGCGGCAACCTGTGGTGGGCGTTCGGCTACAACGTCGCCGCGCTCCCCCTCGCGGCGTCCGGGCTGCTCAACCCGCTGGTGGCGGGCGCGGCGATGGCCTGCTCCTCGCTGCTGGTGGTGACCAACAGCCTGCGGCTGCGCGCTGCCGCCTGACCCCGCTCCCGGCGCCGATCAGGCCGGCACCCGCACGGCGGCCAGCACTTCGGGCCCGGTCGCCTCGAGCCGCTGGTAGGCGAGCCGGCCCCACCACCACGCCGCGGCGATCCCGCTCGCGATCCCGGCCGGGATCGCCGCCCACGTCGCCGCGGGGACGAGCCCGGTGCCCCCGAGCACCAGCAGCACCCCGGCGGGCAGCGCCGCGCTCACCTGCAGCAGCACCAGCCACAGCCGCGTCATGACGTTGGCCAGGTCACCGCCGCTGCGGCTCGACGCGAAGGGGTTGCGCCCCCTGCTTCCCGCCATCGGGAACGGCGAGCGCACCGATGCGAGCAGCACCGTGCCCGCACCGGCGCCGAGCAGGGCCGGTACCAGCGCGATCAGGAGCGGGTAGCGCTCGGGATCCCCGGTCACCGCGGGCAGGACGGCCGCTGCCAGCAGGGTCACCGGGCCCACGATCAGCGTCCATGCCCACTGGCGGCCGCGGACGTCGGCCCGCGCGGCGCCGGGGGTGATCAATGTCTGCCACACCGCCGAGCCATCCATGCCGTAGAGGTTCCCCACCTGCATCGTGGCGAAGAGGGCGATCCACAGTGCCGAGAGGGCCAGCCCGCCGGGCCCCGAGCCCTGGGTGAGCGAGAACGCCGGGAGCAGCAGGCCGATCAGGATCGAGGTGAGCAGCAGGGCGCGGCGCTGGGCGTCGCGCCACCACATCGTGAGCTCCTTGCCGATGACGGCGCCCAGCGGGCTGTCGGGCAGCAGGCTGCGCCGGGGCCGGCGCCCGTCGGTGCGGGCCGCCCGGCGCGGTCCCGCCGTTGACGACCCCGCCGTCAGCCGGTGCACGAGCAGCCGCGACCAGGCCACCACGAGCAGCCCGTCGAGCACGGCCAGCGCCACCACCCACCCCAGCGCGGCCCACCCGTCACCCGCGGCCGCCGCGGCGACAGCGTTCGGGCCCCAGCCGCTGGGCAGGCCGTGCAGCACCGCGGTGAACGCCGGTGACGTCTGGCCGACCACGATCGGTCCGAGCTGCTCCATCGCCGAGCGGGCCGGCAGGTAGGCGAGCCCGACGAGCGCGGCGAGCACCACGCCGAGGTCCTTGCCGCGCCGCGATCCGAGCAGGGCACCGAGCCCGGCCATGACCACCCGCGAGAGCAACACCACCAGCGCCAGCTGCGCGGCGACGGCCACCACCGCGACGGCCGCGGCGGCGAGACCCGCCGGGACGGCGACGACGAGCAGCCCGCTGAAGACGATCAGCGACACCACCGGCGCCGTCCCGGCCAGCGCGGCCCCGAGCAGGCCGACCGCGAGCGCGCGCGGCCGGATCGGCAGCAGCGCGAAGTTCTCCGGGCGCAGCGTCTCGTCACCGCCGCCGGTCAGGATCGGGCCGAACAGCCAGCCGAGCGTCCAGACGGCGAAGAACGCCGCGGCGATGTCGGTGCCCACGGTGATGCCACCCGGGTGGGTCGCGGTGAGCACGACGCACACCAGCGCCGCGACCAGCCCGACGACGCCACCGACCACGAACGACACACCCGCCCTGCCGGTCATCGCGTTGCGCAGCACCCGCAGCTTCATGCTGATCAGGACGCCAACCACGACAGCCCCTCCCCGCCGCCGACGTGCCCGCCGACGAGGTCGACGAAGGCGGCCTCGAGGCTCTGCCCACCCCGGACGTCCGCGACCGCACCCGCCGCGACGACCCGGCCCCGGGTGATCACCGCGACGTGGTCGCACAGTGCCTCGACCAGCGCCATCACATGGCTCGACAGGACCACCGCACCGCCCGCGGCGACGAAGCGCTGCAGGATCGTGCGGATCGTGGACGCCGACACGGGATCCACGGCCTCGAAGGGCTCGTCGAGCACGAGCAGCTTCGGGGCGTGCAGCAACGCCGTCGCCAGCCCGATCTTCTTGCGCATGCCGGCGGAGTAGTCGATCACCATCGTCTGCTCGGCATCCGCCAGCTCGAGCACGGCGAGCAGCTCGTCGGCGCGCGCGGCGACGGTGGCCCGGTCCAGCCCGCGCAGGCGTGCGGTGTAGGTCAGCAGCTCCCGCCCGGTGAGGCGCTCGGGCAGGGCGAGACCGTCGGGCAGGACGCCGACCAGCGCCTTGGCACGCACCGGGTCCGCCCAGACGTCGTGGCCGAAGATCCGCACCGTGCCCGCATCCGGGCGCAGCAGCCCGACCGCCATCGACAGTGCGGTGGTCTTGCCGGCACCGTTGGGTCCGACGAGCCCGAAGAACGAGCCCCGCGGCACCGTCAGCCACAGCTCGTCCACCGCGACGGTCGTCGCGTACCGCTTGCCGAGGCCCGCGATGATCAGCGCATCCGCCGCCGCCCCCTCCCGCGCCCGTTCGCTGCCGTCCTGCTCCCGCACGTCCACCGCGTTCCCCCTCCCGGATGCGGCACCGTCGACCGGTGGTCTCGCAGGCGCGATGGTCGACCGTCCCCGGAGGTGGCGACATCGGCGCGGTGGGCAGCTTCTCGGTGGCTGATCGGCAGTGTTTCCTTACCGTCGCGACACCCCGGTGCTCTCCGAGCCCGCCAGCCGGGCCAGCATCGCGTTGTAGGCCTGCAGGTCGGACTCCCCGTCGGAGTCGGCCCTGCGGTCGTGGCGCGCCGCCTCCCGCGCGTCGTCGCGCGACCAGCGGGTGAGCAGCACGAGCACCACCAGCAGCATGGGCAGCTCCCCCGACCCCCAGGCGATCCCGCCGCCCAGGTGCTGGTCGCCGAGCAGGGCCGGCAGCCACGGGAGGCCCAGCTCGCGGTAGAAGTCGCCGCCGAGCACCGTGCCCGTGCTCATCACCGTGATCCCGAAGAACGCGTGGAACGGCATCGCCGCCAGCAGCACGGCCAGCCGTCCGATGTGGGGCAGCCGCGACGGTGCCGGGTCGACCCCGCACAGCGGCCAGAAGAACAGGTACCCGACGGCCACGAAGTGCAGGTTCATCAGCTGGTGGGCCCAGTGCTCCCGCAGCATCAGCTCGAACAGCCCTGTGAAGTACAGCGCGTAGAAGGACCCGACGAAGATCGGCAGCACCAGCAGCGGGTGGGTGAGCAGGCGGGCGGGCCGCGACGCCGTCGCCGCGGCGATCCACTCCCGGGGGCCGGGCGGGTCGCCCCGACCGGCGGCCGGGAGCGCCCGCAGGGCGAGCGTCAGCGGCCCGCCCATGGCCAGCAGCACCGGCGCCAGCATGTTCAGCGCCATGTGGTCGACCATGTGGATGCTGAACACGCCGCCCGCGTACCGGCCGACCCCCGACGACGTCGCGATGAGCACCACCGCGCAGCCCAGCAGCCAGGCGGTCGTCCGGCCGCGGGCCCATGCGTCGCCGCGGCGGTGCAGCCGGCGCACCCCGGCCGCGTACAGGAGCCCGGCGGCCACGGCGGCGAGACCGAACGCGATGTTGAACCGCCAGTCCAGCAGCAGCCGCGCCGCACTGACGGGCTCGGGCAGGTCGTAGCCGAGCAGTGACTCGCCGGTCGAGTCGGCCCGTTCCAGGAACCGCGGCGGTGCCCAGCGCGTCAGCACCACCCCGAGCACCCCGGCGGCGAGGAGACCGGCCACGAGCACCCCGGCCGCCGCACCCGTGCGGCGCCGCCACAGCGTCGCTGCACCCGCACCCGCGAGGCACAGCAGCACCAGGCGGGTGTCCGCGACCACCTCCCACGGCGCCGCACCGGGCACGCTTCCCCGCCACAGCGCGAGGAACAGCACCGCCGTGGCGCCGAGTACGACCAGGCACCCCGTCACCAGCCCGGCGGTCCGCCGGATCGCCGTGGCGTCGCGGACGCCACGGCGCAGCTGCGCCCGCACCGAGACGAGCAGCCCGACCGCGCAGGCGGCCGCCGCGTTCTGCAGCACCGACGCGTCGGTCGCCCAGTCGTGGCCCGCACCGCTGGCGAACTGACCGGCGACGCCCGGCGCCGCCACCGCGACCAGCGCCACCACTAGCAGCAACGGCGCCACCCACCACCGCAGCGTCGCGAACGCCGCGGCCCCGACGACGAGCAGCCCGACCGCGGCCACGAGCCATGCCACCGGCTCCCCGAGCGCGGCCAGCACGTCCCAGGAGCCGGCCGCGACGACGCCGCCGGGAGTGGAACCGGTCAGGTCCGCGGCCAGCAGGGGTACCAGCGCGAGCGCGGCGAGCCCGGCCGGCACCGCGGCCCAGGCGGCCCGGCGTACGGCGAGGTAGCCGTCGACGTCGAGCACGCCCGAGCGCTGGGGAGCGACGACGAACGCGGCGAACAGCAGCGACCCGACCGTCGCCCCGGCACCCAGCTCGGCCACCGTGCGCAGGAGCGGCACCAGCACGGCGGTCCCCGCGCCGGGCAGCGGGAGCCCCAACCGAGCGTACAGGCTCGAGTCCAGCGGGGCGAGCAGGGCGGCCAGCGCCGCGCCTGCCAGCGCCACCAGCACCCGGAAGAGGACCGTCACACGACCGGACGCCACCACTCACCCCTCGCCGCACGCGTGCCGGCGATCGCGCGGCACGCGGAGAGGTCGTCGGCGACGGCCCGCCGGTTCCCGCAGGCCTACTGCTCGTCGGCCTCCAGGTCGCCCTCGGTCTCCAGGTAGGCCTGCCGCAGCGCCGCGAGCGTCGCGTCCTCGGGCGCTTCCCACAGCCCGCGGTCGGCGGCCTCGAGGAGGCGTTCGGCCATGCCGTGCAGGGCCCACGGGTTGGAGTCGTCGAGGAACTTGCGGTTGGTCGGGTCGAGGACGTACTCGGCGGTGAGGCGCTCGTACATCCAGTCGGCGACGACGCCGGTGGTGGCGTCGTAGCCGAACAGGTAGTCGACGGTGGCCGCCATCTCGAACGCGCCCTTGTAACCGTGGCGGCGCATGGCCTCCATCCACCGGGGGTTCACGACGCGGGCGCGGAACACCCGCGCGGTCTCCTCGGACAGCGTGCGGGTGCGCACGGCCTCCGGACGCGTCGAGTCGCCGATGTAGGCCTCCGGCGACTTCCCGGTCAGCGCGCGGACGGTGGCGACCATGCCGCCGTGGTACTGGTAGTAGTCGTCGGAGTCGGCGATGTCGTGCTCGCGGGTGTCGGTGTTCTTGGCCGCCACCGTGATCCGCCGGTAGGCCGTCTCCATCGCGGCGCGCGCCGGCACCCCGTCGACACCACGGCCGTAGGCGTAGCCGCCCCAGGTCGTGTAGACCTCGGCGAGGTCGGCGTCGTCGCGCCAGTTGCGGGAGTCCACGAGCTGCAGCAGACCGGCGCCGTAGGTGCCCGGCTTGGAGCCGAAGATCCGGACCGGGCGGTCCGGCGCGTCGTCGGCGGCGTGCGCGCGGACGAAGTTCTGCTCGGGTGACTCGTCGAGGGCGGCCACGAGCTGCACCGCGTCGTCGAGCAGGGCCAGCACGTGCGGGAACGCGTCGCGGAAGAAGCCCGAGATCCGCACGGTGACGTCGATGCGGGGGCGGCCCAGCTCGTCGAGCCCGATCACCTCGAGCGCGGTGACGCGGCGGCTGGCCTCGTCCCAGACCGGCCGGACGCCCAGCAGCGCGAACACCTCGGCGACGTCGTCCCCCGAGGTGCGCATGGCGCTGGTGCCCCACACCGAGAGCCCGACCGAACGCGGCCAGTCGCCGTGATCGGCGCGGTAGCGGGCGACGAGCGACTCGGCCATCGCCTGGCCCGTCTCCCACGCCAGCCGCGACGGCACCGCCTTCGGGTCGACGGAGTAGAAGTTGCGCCCCGTCGGCAGCACGTTGATCAGCCCGCGCAGCGGCGACCCGGACGGCCCGGCCGCGATGAACCCGCCGTCGAGGGCGTGCAGCACCTGGTCGATCTCGTGGCGGGTCTGCTCCAACCGCGGCACCACCTCGTCGGCGGCGAACCGCAACACGGCCCCCACCCGGTCCCGAGATTCCGTCGAGAACGACGTTGTCATGATCGAAAGGCCCTGTTGATCATGATAACGTCGTTCTCGACGTTCCAGTTCGGCTGCCACCACGCCGGGTGCGGCGTCGGGGTCCCAGCCGGTCGCGTCCATCGCCGCCACGAGGGCGTGGGCGATCTCCTCGGCCTCGTCGGTGCGCGCCTTCGACTCGGTGCCGTCCTCCACCAGGCCCAGTGCCTCGCGCAGGCCGGGGACGCTCTGCTCCCCGCCCCACATCTGCCGGGCCCGCAGCATCGCCAGCACCAGGTCGATGCGCGCCTCCCCGGCGGGCGCGGCACCGAGGATGTGCAGCCCGTCGCGGATCTGCACGTCCTTGATCTCGCACAGCCAGCCGTCGACGTGGAGCAGGAAGTCGTCGAACTCGGCCTCGTGCGGGCGCTCGCTGAGCCCGAGGTCGTGATCCAGCTTGGCCGCCTGCATCAGCGTCCAGATCTGCTGGCGGATCGCGGGCAGCTTCGCCGGGTCGAGCGCGGAGATGTTGGCGTGCTCGTCGAGCAGCTGCTCCAGGCGGGAGATGTCGCCGTAGCTCTCCGCGCGCGCCATCGGCGGGATCAGATGATCGACGAGCGTGGCGTGCGCCCGGCGCTTGGCCTGCGTGCCCTCACCCGGGTCGTTGACGAGGAACGGGTAGATCAGCGGCAGGTCACCCAGCGCGGCGTCGGTGCCGCAGGAAGCGCTCATGCCCATCGTCTTGCCGGGCAGCCACTCCAGGTTGCCGTGCTTGCCGATGTGGACGATCGCATCCGCCCCGAAACCGCCGTCGGCCACCGGAGCGGCGAGCCAGCGGTAGGCCCCCAGGTAGTGGTGGCTGGGCGGCAGGTCCGGGTCGTGGTAGATCGCCACCGGGTTCTCGCCGAACCCGCGCGGCGGCTGCACGATGATCACGACGTTGCCGGCGCGCATCGCCGCGACCACGATCTCGCCGTCACGGTCGGTGCTGCGGTCGACGAACAGCTCACCCGGCGCGGTGCCCCAGTGGTTCTCCACATCCTCGCGGAAGTCCGCGGGCAACCCGGCGAACCACTGCCGGTAGCGGGCCGCGGAGATCCGCACCGGGTTGGACTCCAGCGCCTCCTCGGTGAGCCACTCCGGGTCCTGCCCGCCTGCGGCGATCAACGCGTGGATCAGCGCGTCACCGTCGGACTCCGCGACACCGGGCAGTTCCCCGATCACGTACCCGGCGGCCTGCATCGCCTGCAGCAGGGCGACCGCGCTGGCCGGGGTGTCGAGCCCGACGGCGTTGCCGATCCGCGCGTGCTTGGTGGGGTACGCGCTGAGCATCAGCACGATCCGCTTGTCGGCGTTGGGGATCTGCCGCAGCCCCGCGTGGCGCACCGCGATCCCCGCGACGCGAGCGGCCCGCTCGGGGTCGGGCACGTAGACCGACAGGCCGTCCGCGTCGATCTCCTTGAACGAGAACGGCACGGTGATCAGCCGCCCGTCGAACTCGGGGACGGCCACCTGCGTGGCGACGTCGAGCGGCGTCAGGCCGTCGTCGCCGTCGGCCCAGGCCGCGCGGCTGCTGGTGAGGCACAGGCCCTGCAGGATCGGCACGTCGAGCGCGGCGAGCTCGGTCACGTCCCACGCCTCGTCGTCGCCACCGGCACTCGCCGACGCGGGCTTGGTACCACCGGCGGCCAGCACCGTGACGACCAGCGCGTCGGCCTCGCGCAGCTTCTCGAGCAGGGCGGGCTCGGCCTGGCGCAACGACGCGCAGTACACCGGCAGCGCGCGGCCACCGGCGTCCTCGATCGCGGTGCACAGCGCCTCGACGTAGGTGGTGTTCCCGGCGAGCTGCTGGGCGCGGTAGTAGAGCACCGCGACGGTGGGGCCACTGGTCTCCCGCGCGGTGCGCTCGAGCACGCCCCACGTCGGGAGCGCGGTCGGGGGCTCGAAGCCCTCCCCGGTGAACAGCAGCGTGTCGGACAGGAACGCGTGCAGCTGCGCGAGGTTGGCCGGGCCACCCTGCGCGAGGTACGCGTGCGCCTCGGCGGCGACGCCGGCGGGCACGGTCCCCTGCTGCATCATCTCCGCGTCGGGCGCCTGCTCACCACCGAGCGCCACCAGCGGCTTGCCGGAGGCGACGAGGGCGTCGAGGCCGTCCTCCCAGTACCTGCGGCCACCGAGGATGCGGACGACCACGACGTCGGCGCCGTCGAGCAGGGCGGGAAGATCGTCGACGAGTAGGCGGGCCGGGTTGGCCAACCGGAAGCCGGCCCCGCTCGCGCGGGCCGACAGCAGGTCGGTGTCGGACGTGGAGAGCAGCAGGATCACGAGGAGACGCCCTCGGGCACGAAACAGCGGCACGCGGCGCAGCGCATGGGATTACCTTCCTCGGGATCCTCGTCCCAGGTCATGGTGGCGAGCGAGCGGGGCAGTGTCCTGGCTCCCGGATCGACGCTCGCCCCGGCCTTCCGGGTGCTACCCCGTGGCCGTTGACGGGGTTCGCTCCCCGGTGACAGTGGCGGGACCGCGCCGGACTCGCACCGGCTTCCTGGACCCGCTCGCGCTGTGCAGTTGTGCGCCTCACTGTCGGTGGCGTCGGGGCGGGAGTCAAGCCGGTCCCGCATCTCAGCAAGGTGGCCTTCCTGACGTTGAACGTCTGGAAGGCCACCTTGCTGACATCCCGGTGCGGCACGGAGTGTGATCGT
The DNA here is from genome assembly GCF_042653605.1 of Pseudonocardia sp. GCM10023141. Lineage (NCBI taxonomy): Bacteria > Bacillati > Actinomycetota > Actinomycetes > Pseudonocardiales > Pseudonocardiaceae > Pseudonocardia > Pseudonocardia sp. GCM10023141. The sequence goes on along the minus strand of NZ_JBHSIR010000018.1, from coordinate 67,485 downwards.
CGGCTCCCCCGGCTCACCGGCGTGCGTGATTACAGTGACCCGGTGCCCACCCCCGTCCGTGTCCGCGTCGACGCCTGTCCCGGCGTCCTCGCCCCGCACGACGCCGCCGACGGCGCGCTCGCGCGCGTCCGGCTGCCGGGCGGACAGGTCGACGCGGCCGCGCTGTGGGTGCTGGCCGCCTGCGCCGAGGACCTCGGCGACGGGAAGATCCACCTGACGTCGCGGGGCAACCTGCAGCTGCGCGGCCTCGATCGCAGCGACCCCGAGCTGGAGCGCCGGCTCACCGGCTGCGGGCTGCTGCCCTCGCGCACCCACGAGCGGGTGCGCAACGTGCTCGCGTCACCGCTGTCGGGCATCGCCGGTGGCCTCGCCGACGTCCGGGAGCTGGCCCCGGCGCTGGACCGGGCGCTGTGCGCCCGCCCGGAGCTCGCCGGGCTGTCGGGCCGGTTCCTCTTCGCACTCGACGACGGTCGTGGCGACGTCGCCGCCGAGCAACCGGACCTGTGCTGGCAGGCTCTCGACGCCGCCACCGGCACGCTGGTCGTGGCCGGCACCGAGACCGGCGTCACCGCGCGGACCGAGGACGCCGTCGCGCTGCTGGTGCGCGCCGCCACCACGTTCCTGCAGGTCCGTGGCAGCGCCTGGCGCGCGATCGAGCTTCCCGAGGCCGACCGGGCCCGACTCGCGGGTCCATCCGCCCCGACTCGCGGGGCGATCCGTCCCGACTCGCGGGTCCTTCCGTCCCGACTCGCGGGGGTGGGTCCGGTGCGGCGTGCCGACGGGGGCACCGCGCTGGCCGTCGCTCCGGTGCTCGGGGAGTTGACGGCCGCCCAACTGCTGGTACTGGCCGACGCCGCGCAGCGGGTGGTCGTCACGCCGTGGCGGTCGATCGTGCTGCCGACCGCCGACGCAGCCGCACGGCTGGCCGCCGCCGGTCTGGTCGTGGACCCGGCGTCGCCCGCGCCGCTGCTCAGCGCCTGCGCGGGCCGGCCGGGCTGCGCGAAGGCGCTCGCCGACGTCCGGGCCGACGCCCGCACCGCGCTCCCCCTGATCCACCGCCGCACCCACGTCTCGGGCTGCGAGCGCCGCTGCGGGGCACCGCACGCGCCGCACGTCGACGCCGTGGCGCTCGCGGACGGCGGCTACCTGATCGACGGCGAACGGCAGGACGGCTTGTGAGCACCCGCACCTACATCCGCGACGGCGCGGAGATCTACCGGCAGTCGTTCGCGACGATCCGGGCCGAGGCCGACCTCTCGGGCCTGCCGCCCGACGTCGCCCACGTCGCCGTGCGCATGATCCACGCCTGCGGCCAGGTGGACCTGCCCCAGGACATCGGCTTCTCCCCGGGCGTCGTCGCCGCGGGCCGGGCGGCGCTGCGGGCCGGTGCCCCGATCCTCTGCGACGCCATGATGGTGGCCTCCGGCATCACGCGCACCCGGCTGCCCGCCGCCAACGAGGTGCTCTGCACGCTGCGCGACCCCCGCGTCCCGGCGCTGGCCGCGCAGCTGGGCAACACCCGCAGCGCCGCGGCGCTGGAGCTGTGGCGCGAGCACCTCGACGGGGCCGTCGTCGCGATCGGCAACGCCCCCACCGCGCTGTTCCACCTCCTCGACATGCTCGATGCCGGCGCCCCGCGTCCGGCCGCCGTGATCGGGATCCCGGTCGGGTTCATCGGCGCCGCCGAGTCCAAGGAGGCGCTCGCGGCCTACGGCATCGAGCACCTCGTCGTCCACGGCCGCCGCGGCGGCTCGGCCATCACGGTCGCCGCGGTCAACGCGCTGGCCAGCGAGCAGGAGTAGGCGTGCCCGGCAAGCTCTACGGGGTGGGGGTCGGCCCCGGCGACCCCGAGCTCATCACGATCAAGGCAGCGCGCGTCATCGCCGCCGCCGACGTGATCGCCTACCACTCGGCGCGCCACGGCCGCTCCATCGCCCGTGGCATCGCCGCGGCGCATCTGCGCGCCGAACAGATCGAGGAAGCGCTGGTCTACCCCGTCACCACCGAGACCACCGACCACCCCGGCGGCTACCAGGGCGCCATCGACGCGTTCTACACCGAGGCCGCGGCCAGGCTGGCCACCCACCTCGAGGCCGGCCGCGACGTCGTCGTGCTCGCCGAGGGCGACCCGCTGTTCTACGGCTCCTACATGCACATGCACAAGCGGCTGGCCGACCGCTACGAGACCGAGGTCGTGCCCGGGGTGACGTCGATCAGCGCCGCCGCGGCCGCGCTGGGCCAGCCGCTCGTGGAGCGCGACGAGATCCTCACCGTGCTGCCGGGCACCCTGCCCCGCGCCGAGCTGGCCCGCCGCCTCGCCGACACCGACTCGGCGGCGATCCTCAAACTGGGCCGCACGTTCGGCACCGTCCGCGGGGCGATCAGCGACGCCGGTCGGCTCGACGGCGCGCGCTACGTCGAGCGCGCGACGATGGCGGGCGAGCGCACCGCCGACCTGGTCGACGTCGAGCCCGGTTCGGTTCCGTACTTCGCGATCGCGCTGGTGCCGGGCAGCGTGGCCGCGTCCGTCCCCGCGCGCTACCCGGAGCCCACCACCGGCGCGGGTGAGGTCGTGGTGATCGGCACCGGACCCGCAGGCCGGGACTGGCTCACCCCGCAGACCGCCGCCGCCCTCGCCGCCGCCGACGACCTGGTCGGCTACGGCCCCTACCTCGCCCGCGTCGCCCCCAACCCGCGACAGACCCGCCACGCCAGCGACAACCGCGTCGAGGCCCAGCGCGCGGCGCACGCGCTCGACCTCGCGGCGTCCGGGCGGCGGGTGGCCGTCGTGTCCGGCGGTGACCCGGGCGTGTTCGCCATGGCCGCCGCGGTGCTGGAGGTGGCGGCCCAGCCCAAGTACCTCGACGTGCCCGTGCGCGTGCTGCCCGGGGTGACGGCCGCGCTCGCCGTCGCCGCGTCGGTGGGCGCACCGCTGGGCCACGACCACGCGGTGATCTCGCTGTCGGACCGGCTCAAGCCGTGGGACGTGGTGGCCGAGCGCCTGGTGGCGATGGCCCGTGCCGACCTGGCGATCGCGATCTACAACCCGCGCTCGTCCGCACGACCGTGGCAGGTGGGGGCGGCCCGTGACCTGCTGCTGGAGCACCGCTCCCCCGAGACGCCGGTGGTGGTCGGGCGCGACGTCGGCGGGTCGGGCGAGCGCATCACCGTCACGACGCTGGCCGAGCTGGACCCGGAGCAGGTGGACATGCGCACGCTGCTGATCATCGGGTCGTCCACCACGCGGGTGGTGCAGCGGGGTGGGCAGGCCACGGTCTTCACCCCGCGGCACTACGAGCGCTGATCGGCCCGCACGCTGCCCTGCCCGCCCTCGCCGCGAGGTGGGTGGCGGGTTGCAGGAAAGCCACTTTCCTGCAACGTCGTTGCGGGAAAGTGGCTTTCCTGCAACGGGGCCGGGGTCGGAACGGCGACCTGCGGCTCAGTCCTCCTCCGGCGGCGCGAAGCGCGCCAATGCCGTGACCGAGGGCACGGTGTAGTACCCGCCCGTCACCGGTGTGGTGTAGCACGTGAGCGCGTCGCGCACCCCGTCCCCGACGCCCGCCATCCGCCGCAGCATCTCCGCGAGCCGCCACTGGTCGCAGCTGAACCCGACGAACGCGGTGCCGTGCCCCGACACCCCGCCGAACGCGACGTTGCGCCGGAAGATCGGCAGCTCCTCGCCGTCGACCTCCAGCACCGTGCGGGAGACGTGGCTGTCGGCGGGCATCAAGGCTTCGTCGATCTCGATGCTGTCGGGCTTGCTGCGCCCGATCACCCGCTCCTGGTCCGCGACCGGCAACCGTTCCCAGGTGTCGGAGTCGTGGTCCCACATCTGCAGCAGCAGCACGCTGCTGCCCGCACCGGGCTGCCCGGGCGGCACCAGCGCCACGTCGGGCGCCTCGAGCAGCGACGGGTTCTCGGTGCCGTCGATGAATCCGGTGAGGTCGCGGTCCTGGCGGTAGTGCCAGCCGGTGGTCTCGCGGCGCAGCACCGCGACGGCCGCCAGCCCGTCGATCACGGCCCGGCCATTGTCGAAGACGGCCGTGCGGTCCACGCCTGCCACCCACACGACCGCGTCGCGCTGGGTCGCGGGCATCGTGTAGCCGTCGGCACCGACGAGGTCCTCGGTCCAGCTACGTGCGCTCGCCGGGACGTCGGCGGGCTCGGCCACCTCGGCCCACAGCTCCGGTCGGAACCCGAGCACCAGGTTGACCCCGCCCACCGTGGAGAGCGGATCGGCCAGCGCGGCCACGGCTGCGACCAGCGCGACGGCGTGCTCGCCGGGCCGCAGGTCGAACTCGAGGTAGGCGTGCTCAGGGGTACCGAGGGCGAAGATGCCGGACTGCGCGTTCACGGCGCCATGCTCCCAGACCCGATCCGAGCGGCGCTGCTCACAGAAGGGTCAGCACCGGGTCCTCGCGCCACACCCGGGTCGTGTCGACGATCCCGGCGGGGTCGACGGCAGCGACCTGCCGGTCGGCGATGCTCACGTACTCCCGCGCCTTCGTCCGGGTGTTGCGCATCCGGATGACGTTCGGGAAGCGGCCCACCGCCTTCATGTCCCCCACCCCGGTCAGGAAGATCAGCTGGATGCCGTTGGCGGCGGCGACCTTGCGCTGCAGGTTGAGGAACACCACGTAGTTGGCCTTGCCCAGCGGGTTGTCCAGCGGCAGCGCCCCGAGTCCGGGCAGCTCCCGGCCGCGGGTGGTGGCGCGCAGCTTCGCCACCATGCAGAACAGCAGCAGCGAGATCGTCACCTTCTCCCCGCCCGACCACTTCCGCATCCGCTCGACCGACACCCGCTCCACCGCGAACGTGGTGGACGGCTTGAGCACCTTCGCCTTCCAGTTGCCCTCCCCGACGACGGCGCTGGTGGCCTGCCACAGCAGCTCCTGCCCGCGTGGGACGGGGGTGCCGCGCGTGGTCAGCGAGTCGACGAGCCGGGCGCAGCGATCGCGCAGCACGGCGTCGGCGGTCTCGACCATCGCGCGCGGACCGACCTCCAGGAACTTCTGGCCGGCCCACTCGCCGAGGCTCTCGGGCAGCTCGGAGAGCGACTGGGCACGGCTGAGCGACTTCAGCGCCTGGCGCACCATCCCCACCATCGCCGTGACGACCACCGACTTGTGCTCCTCGAGCTCCTCGAGCCGCTGCCGCAGCTGCACGGCGAACAGATCGAGGTCGTCGGCGAGCCGTTCGGCATCCGGCAGCAGGTCACGGCCCACGTCGTCGGTGCGGAACCGGTCGCGCACGGCCGGCTTGACGCCCGCGAACCGGTCGGCCGCGGCCCACAGCGCCAGCTCCTGGGCCAGCTTCTCGACGGCGCGCAGGCTGCGTCGCGCATCCGTGCTCGCCGTGTCCCACGCCGACCGCGTGGCGTCGAGCGCCGCCCTCGCCTCCTCGACGGTGCCGGTGAACGCCGGCGCCGTGACGGGTGCGCTGCCGCTCGCCTGCTCCGGCAGCGTGATCAGCTCGACGAGGTGGCGCAGCCCGGTGGCACGCTCGCGCGACACCGCCTGCTCGGCGGCGGCCGCGGCCACCGCGGCGACGGCCACGTCGTGGCGGCCGCGGTGGGCGTCGGCCTCGCGGTCCGCCCGCTCGGCAGCGGCCAGCGCGTCCTCTCGCGTCGCCGGTGGCTCCCCGATCGGGTCGGTGCCGGTGCCGAGTGCGGTGAGCTCCGCCCGGGCCATCCGGGTCTCGGCACGGGCGTCGGCCAGCGCGGCCGCCGCGTGGGAGCGCGCCGCCTCCGCCCGGGCGAGCGCCGCACCGCGGGCGCCGGCGTCGAGCCCGTCCGGGGTGTCGAGCAGGGTCCTGGCCGCGGAGCGCACCGCGGCGGGCACCGCGGCGAGCTGGTCGCGCAGCCGCTCCACGGCGCGGGTCGCCTCCTGCAACGACGACGCGAGCGCCGAGTCCGAGACCTCGCGGCGGTAGGCGAGGCTCGCGCTCTCCCAGGCGGCGCGGGCCTCGCTCACCGTCAGGTCAGACGATGCCGGGTGCGCCGCACCCGCCGGCTCGCCCAGGGCGGCCCGATCCCCGCGCTGGCCCTGTGCGGTGCGCGCGATGGTGGCCGCATGCTCGGCCGCGGTGCCGGCCAGCCTGCGGTGGGTGGCCTCGGCGTCGGTCTCGGCCGCGAGCGTGCGAGCGCACGCGGCGATGGCCGCCGGGAGCGTCGCGACGCTCTCGCGGTGCGCGGACGCGTCCTGCTCGCGCGTCGCGAGGCCGGTGAGCACGCCCAGTGCCGACGCGGCGGCGCGACGGGTGCGCTCGGCCTCGGCGCGGGCCTCGTCCAGCGCGGACTCGCGCCCGGCCAGCGCCGCGCCCGCCTCCTGCGCCTCCGCCTCCGCCGCCGCGAGCTCCGCGAGCCGCTCGGTGGCCTGCCCTTCGGCGAGAGCGAGGGCTTCGCGCGTGCCGGGCGGGCAGTCGGCGGCGAGCTGGCGCAGCCTGCGCAGCAGGTCGGTGTCGTGGTCGAGTGCAGCGGCCAGATCCGCGTCGAGGCCCGAACGTTCGGCCCGGGAGCGCTCGCGGGCCGTCAGCTCGGCTCCCGCCGCGGCCCGGTCGGTGAGCGCGGGTGCCGGCGGTACCAGGAACGGGCTCGCATCGGGAACCACCTCGACGCTGGTCACGATCGCGGCCAGCTCGGCCGTGGTCGCCACGACGACGGCGGAGGTGGGCCGTATCCCGGCGCCCGTAACCGCGTCGCGCGCGGCGGGCAGGTCCCGCGGTTCGTGCACCAGCAGCCCGGTGGCCAGCGCCGGTGCCGCCCGCAGCACGGCCGCATGCCTGGCCGCCGGCACCGCGTCGGCGAGGTAGCGCCACCCGGACGTGGCCGGGATGCCGGCCCGCTCCAGCGCGTCGTGCGCCCGGACGAGGTCCAGGCTGCCCGGCAGCAGCTCGGTGGCCGCCAGTGCGGCGAGCGCGCGCTCGTCCTCGGCGCCGACGACGGCGAGCTCGATGCGACGGCGATGGGTGCGCGCGATCGCATGCGAGACGGCGTCGGCGAGGTCGCCCGCCTCGGCGAGCGGGTCGATGTCCTCGCCACCACCCAGCGCGCGCAACCGCTCGTCGGCAGCCAGCTCGGCGACGCGTTCCGCCAGGTCGCCGCGCTGCTGCGCGGTGTCGGTGCGCTGCTTGTGCACCGCCGCGCGCTCGGTACCGACGGCGGTCAGCCGCTCCTGCAGCCGGCGGCGCTCGGCGCCGAGCACGCCCCGCTCCTCGACGATCCGCGCGAGGTCGGCGACGGCCGTCTCGTCGGCGTTGCGGTGGCGCTGCGTCGCGGCGTCGACGTCCTCGCCGCGGCCGAGGTGCCCGTCCGTGACCGCCGCGTCCAGGTCGCGGTCCAGCGCCGCGAGCGCCTGCTGTGCCGTGGTCAGCGACGCCGCGAGCTGGGCGCGCTCGGCCAGCGCGTCCTCACCGCGCTTGCGTGCCGCCGCTTCCTGCTCGAGCTCCACCTCGGCGTCGTCGCGCCGCTGGGCGACCTGCTCGTCGAGCGCGGTGATGCTCGCGTCCAGCGCGACGGCGTAGCCGGCGGCAGCCTCGTCGCGACGGACCCGCAGCGGCTCCGCGTCCTGCGTGGCGGCGACGAGCTGCTCCTCCAGCTGGACGGTGCGCTGCTCCGCCTCCCGCAGCGCGTGCACGGCCGGCGTGGCCTGCCAGGCCGCGAGCGCCGCGGTGAGCTGCGACTCCTGCTGCGCGAGCTGCGCGCCGGTGGCCTCCGCCGCGGCGAGCCGCATGCCGGCCGCCACCCGTCGCAGCGCGATGGCCACCTCCCGTGACCCGCTCTCCGACGCCGCGTGCTCGGCCGCGGCCCGCTCCTGTGCCGCGGCACCCGTTGCGCGCGACTCCTGCTCACGGTCGGCCTGTACCGCCGCCGCCTCCAGCGCCGCCAGCAGCGCGCGGGCGCGTGACTCCTGCGCCGAGAGCGCGGCCGTGGCGACGGCCCGCTCGTCGCGGGCGGTGGCGAGGGACCGCAGCCGGGGTGCCGCCTCGTCGGCGAAGGTGAGGTCGGCGAGCAGCTCGGGGCGCTCGGCCAGGCCCGCGCGAACGCCCTCCAGGATCTGCGACACCCGCGCCGACACGTCCGGATCGACGATCAGCTCGAGCAGGTACTGCACGAACTGGTCGGCGTTGCGGAACTGGAACTGGCCCTCGATGCCACCCTCGGTGGCGTTCATCTGCAACAGGGGCGTGAAGATCTCGGGATCGAGGCCGTGGTCGTCGAGCAGGCGACGCCAGCGGTCCATCCCGTCGGTGACCGCCGCGTCGCACCCCGGAATGGCGTCCCACTTGCGGATCTCCGCGACGAAGTCGCGCAGGCCGGTCGGGCTGCCCCCGGTCTCGAACGGCAGCAGGTCGAGCTCCGCGCGGCCGTCGGCGGGGGTGAAGACGTACCAGCGGGCGTGCAGCCGGTCGTGGTCGCGGTTGGGGTCGGCGGGTTGCGTGCGGTCGGCCCACTCGTACACCGCGCCCGTGACGAGACGCCGCCCGCTGGGCCCGGACCACTCGACGACCACGTGGGCGGTGTCGGCCCCCAGCACGTAGTCCTCGAGGTGCTTGCCGGTGGCGGCCGTGGCCAGGAAGTCGCGCCGGTGCGGCCGGAACAGCGCGCAGATCAGCGACAGCACCGTGGACTTGCCACCGCCGTTGCGCAGCCAGACGATCGTGTCGAGCGGATGCCCGCCCGCGTCGCGCAGATCGAGCGTGACGTCGAGGAACCGCGCCGCCGACGGGCCGATCCGGTCGAGCCGGACCCGCTGGATCTTCCACATCACGTCGTTCGCCGCGCTCGTCATGCGGTGGCCACCACAGCTTCTCGTCGAACCTCGCGCAGCACCTCGAGCGCCGCGTTGCCCGCGCTGTCGGCCACCAGCAACCGGAAGCGGTCGGTGAGGTGGAACGTGTCGGGGCCCAGCGTCGGCGCCTCCCGTGCGGCGCCCTGGCCCACCAACCAGCCGCACACCTCCTCGACGGAACGCAACGTGCAGCCGCGCGCCCGGCGCCCGGTCTGCGTGGGCACCAGTGAGGGCAGGTCGGCGTAGATCTCCGCGGCGGCCCGGCCGCGGTCGTCGAGCGCCTCGGATCCGCTGCCGGCGAGATCCACCTCGGCGATCGCGGCCCGGAGGAACTCGTCGATCTTCAGCACGTCGATCAGCTTGGTCTCGGGGTCGTCGAAGTCGACCTCGTTGGGATAGGCGTAGGCGGCGATGCCGATGAGGATGAGCCCGAAGACGAGCCGCTCGTCCTGGTCCATGGTCCGCAGGTCACCCAGCCGCGTCGCGAAGGGGCCGCCCGGATCGGGCACGAGCACGATCCCGGCGCGCGGCGTGCCCAGCACCTCCAGACCCAAGCCCTCGGCCATCGTGTCGACGACGTCCTTGAAGCGCAGCTCCGCCCGGTAGCGGTCCAGCAGCGCGCGGTACTCGCTGCCCTCGACGGGCCGGGCGCGCCGGGCCAGGCCGAACGTGATCAGCTCGGCGGCCGCACGGACGTCGGTCAGGTCGGCGGGCACACCCGTCACGTCAGCAGCCTCTCGTCGGTCTCTCGGGGTTGGCGGTGGCGGCGGGAGATCAGCAGGTCGCGGCCCCCGGTCCGGGCATGGGCGAACAGCGTGCCATCGTCGTGGGCCTCCAGCGCGCCGGCCAGCACGTCGAGGGCCGACGCCGTCTCGGCCTGGTCGGCGTCACCGGGATCGGGCGCGAACGCCCACAGCGCCGAGAGCAGGACGAGCTCGGCGACGTCCGCGGGGTGCTCGTGATCGACCGCCGGTCTCTGATCAACCGCGGTGAGCAGCGCGGAGAGCCGGACCGGGCCCGTCGCCGTGTGCTCGAGCACCTCCCGGGCCGCCGCCACGACCGCGGGCGGGTAGCCCTGCACGTCCTCGTCCTCGACGGGCTCGTCGGCCTCCTCGAGATCGGCCTCGGCGGGCTCCGGGGCCCGCGGTGGCGCCCACAGCGCATCGAGCAGGTCGTCGAAGCGCACCAGCCGCGGCACGGTGACCCCGAGCGCGCGGTCGGCGAACGGCTCCACCACCGCACGGGCGTCGGCGGCGGGCAGCGCGAGCACCGGCACCAGCAGGTCCTCGCCGAGCGTGATCATCCGCAGCCGGCGCCGCCGCGCGATGCGCTGCCGCACCTGGGCGGCGAGGAAGACGTCGCGCGCGCCGACCAGGCGCCGCTCCAGGTCGAGGTGCACCTGCTTGGCGCGGCTGAGCAGGTCGATGATCTGCCCGGACACGGCCCGGACCGCGGGCGACGCCTCGCCGTCGAGGCCGCCCTGCACGTGCTCGAGGAACCGGTCGTCCTCCGCGATGCGCTCCTCGACGTGGCGCCGGGCGCGGGTGAGGCGGTCGGGCAGGTCGTGGGACCAGTCGATGGAGCCGACGTCGCGGCGCGTGGCGTCGAGCATCTCGGTGAGGGTGGCCGAGAGCCCGACGCTCGTGCGCTCGGCCTGCACCGCGGTACGGGCGGCCGCATCGAACCGCTCGTCGTCGAGCTGGCGCTGCAGCACGTGCGCGAGCGCGCGGTCGGCGTCCTCGAGATCGACGTCGAGACCGTGCAGGAACAGCGTGATGGCCTGGTCGCTGGCCACCAGCACGACCCCGAACTCGGTCTCGCGCAGCGACAGCAGCCGGAAGCTGTAGGGCTCGAACCGGGCCGCGCCGCGCTCGGCGATGTCGGCGAAGTAGTAGGTGAACCGGCGCTGCTCGCGGGCCTCGTTGAGCAGGCCCTTCAGCACGGCCTGCGCGACGTCCTGCCACTCCTGCGCGCGCTCCTCGCCAGGGCGCATCCGGGCGGCGAGCCCGGCGAGGGCGTCGATCACCTCGTCGACACCGGCCTCACGGGCGAACCCCATCGACCCGACGACGATGTCCACGGCCGCGAGCGCGAGCTGCCGCAGGTCGTAGCGCTCGTCGTCGATGCCGGCGTGCGCGGCGTTGCGCACCAGCCGCGAGACCGGGTCGGTGAGCACCAGCGCCCGCCACCGGGCCCGCGCCGAGGCATCGGCCGCGGGCGAGACCACGGCGGCGCGACCCGCCGACCCCGAACCCGTCATCCGCCCCGTCCACACGCCCGTCCGAGCGGCCCCGTACCTCGGCGACCGCAGCGTGCAGCGTAGGACAGCGCCCCGAACGGGTCCCGGTCCACCGTCGAGAACGACGTTGTCGTGATCAACAGGCCCTGATGATCATGCCAACGTCGTTCTCGACGGGACGGGGGGGCGGCGGGGGCGGTGACGTCGGCGGTGGTCGGGCTGCGGCGTACCGCGAGGATCACCAGCGGCGCCGCGACGTCGCGGGTGGTGACCCGGCGCCACATCGGCACCGAGCTGTCGAAACGCAGGGTCTCCTCCACCGCGCCGGGGATCAGGGAGCGGTCCGCGCGGATCCCCTCCCACTCGCTCGCACCGCCCATGCTCCCGATCCATCAGGGCCAGAATCGGCGAGGAGGTGGCGCAGCATGTTGCCGAGCAGGTTGGTGGTGGTCTCGTGCCCGGCGAAGCTCGACGCGAAGTTCAGGCTGGTGATCTCGACGTCGGTGAGCGCGCGCTCGTCGGTCACGAGGGCGCCCACCAGGTCGTCGGCGGGTTCCCCCCGTGCGATCTCGTGCCGCCGCCGGGCCACGAACGCGGCGCAGTACTCCACGTAGGCGCGCATGTTCCGCGCGGAGCGGCGCTGGCGCTCGGGGTCCGGATTGCCCCAGTTCACCTCCAGCTTGTCGGCGCACCACCCCTTGATCCGGTCGCTGTCGGCCGGCGGGAACCCGATCAGCGTGAAGATCGTGAGCGCCGGGAGGGGTAGCACAGCGCAGCGACGATGTCGGCGTGCCCGTCGGCGGCGAACCGGTCCAGCAGCTCCGTTGCCCGCGCCTCGATCGCCGGTCGCAGGTCGGCGACCCGGCGCGGCGACATCGCCCGCACCATCACCGACCGGAAGCGCTGGTGCGCGGGCGGGTCACAGTTCGACATCGTCGGCACGAGCGGCAGCGCGGCGAGCACCGCTGCCGCCTCGGGATCCATCGGTTAGACCGGGCGCTGCGCCTCCACCGCGGAGAACGTGTGCGGATCGGTGAGGATCCGGTCGATGTCGGCGTAGCGCGTGACCACCCACCGCTCGATCGACGGCGCGTGGAACACGGGGGTCTGCTCGCGCCACCCGGCCAGCACCGGGAACGGATCGGCGAGGTAGCCCGCGTCCAGCGGGTCGAAGCCGGCCGCCACCGGGCAGGTCATCTGGCTGCCGCCGAGCGGTTCCCGACCTGCAGCTGGGTGCCGGGCTTGCGGGTCGGGCCGGCCCACATGTCGATCGAGTCGGGCTCCTCGGGATCGAACGTGCGGGGTCGCCACGTGGCGTCGTCCTCGATGCGGCGCACACCCCACGAGTACTCGTAGGTGAGTCCCTCGGGGCCCTTGAAGTAGAGGAACACCGCCGTCGACTGCGGGTGGCGCCCGGGCCCCATCTCGATCTCGACGCCGAGGTTCTGCAGCACGTGCCAGCTGCGCATGACGTCGTCGAGCGCGGCCACCTGGAAGTTGAGGTGACACAGACCGGGGCGCTCGCCCTGGAACACCGCGAGCTTGTGGTGGACCGGGTCGAAGCGCATCAGCGCCGCCCGGTCGCCGATCCAGTCCGAGATCTTGATGTTGAACAGCGTGGACCAGAACGCGCACGCCTCGTGGACGTCGGGGGCGTCGAGGCACAGGTGACCGAACTCCGTGATGCCCGCCGGGCGGCCGAAGCGCACCGGCCGGGCGAGGGTGCCCTGTCCGCAGGCCAGCTCCACCCGGTTGCCGAACGGGTCGTCGAAGGCGAGGTAGTCGCTCACCCGGCGGTGCCGGGCGCCCGCGGCGTCGCCGCGCTCGACGTGGCAGCCCGCGCGTTCCAGCTCCAGCTCGGCGGCGGCCAGCGCGGCGGCGTCGCGCACGGTGAAGCCCGACGCGAGCACACCCGGCTCCCCCTCGACGAACGCCAGGCAGTGGTGGCGGTGGTCGGCGCGCAGGTAGGCGGTGCCGTCCTCGCGGGCCACCTCCTCCAGCCCGACGACGTCGACGGCGAACCGGACGGCGGCCTCCAGGTCGGCGGTGCCCGACCGGACGTACGCGATGTCGTCGATGATGATCACGGCGTCTCCTCGGTGAGATGGGTCCAGATCCGCTGCAGCAGCTCGGGGGCGGCGAGTCGCCAGGTCGCCGCGTCGGCGTCGGGCAACGGCGTGAGATCGCCCGTCGCGGCGGCGATGGCGACCGACCGGGCGGCGCGTTCGAGCAGCCACATCCGCGCGACGGCCGCGCCGACGTCGACGCCGAGGGTGATCGCGCCGTTGCCGCGCAACACCAGCGCGTCGCCGGTGCCCAGCGCCGTCGCCGCGCGGCCTGCGGTGACCGCGTCGCGCACCAGCACGGCGTCCGGTGACACGGGGACCGGGGCGCCGGCGAGCACGGCATGGCCGGTGATGGGGGTGATCGCGACGCCGCCGGCGGTGAGCGCGGTGACGCGCTCGGGCTGGGCCCGGCACACGGCGTTCGCGTGGGGACGTGCCCGGTAGACGGCCAGGTGCAGCCAGGCCTCGTGCGGCGCGCCCGGCGGCAGCTCGGCGGCGTCGAGATCGATCGGGACGCAGCGGTCCGGATCGACCGACGCGAGCGGCACGGGCGGGGTGATCAGCATGCTTTCCCCGTCGAGCCGGACCGACACGTGGCCGAACGCGGTGACCAGGCCCGCACCGGCCAGCACTGCTCCGGCGGTGACAAGCGACTGGGCTGGCGACGTCATCGGCACCCACGGACCGTATGCCCATCTCCATACCGGTACACAACAACATGTATCGCTAGGTGGAACGCGCACCGCTGGGCTACCGTCACCGCATGTCCCTGCAGAGCGCGTTGTTGGGAGTCCTCGACGCCCGACCCATGAGCGGCTACGAGCTCGCGCAGTTCTTCGACTCCGGCTCGGGCTGGGTGTGGTCGGCCCCGCAGAGCCAGATCTACCCGCACCTGCGCCGGATGGAGGCCGCCGGGCTGATCACCGGGGAGCGCACCGTGCGGGGCAGCAAGCTGGAACGCACGATCTACTCGCTGACCGCCACCGGCAAGAGCAGGCTGCTGGAATGGCTCGGCGCCTACCACGCGCCACCGCCGCCGCGCGACCCGTTCGCGCTGCAGGCCCTGCTGTTCGACATCCTGGCGCCCGAGGAGGCCACGACGGTCCTCAAGGCGTTCATCGAGGAGCAGGAGCGGATCGCCGAACGCCACGAGGTGCAGGCCGCGCGGCTGCGCGCGCTCGACACACCCCTGCTCGTCGAGCGCCTGCGCCACCGCCCGCCGGAGGACCACGCGCGGATCGGCCGGATGAAGGCCCACGTCTTCGCGGGGAAGGCGGCCGCGGCCCGGCAGCAGGTGGCGTGGGCGCGCGAGGCGATCGCGCTGGCGCACGGCGGTGCCGACACATGAGCACCGCCACCGAGAATCCGCCGTCGATGCTCGGCCGGGCCGTCGCGATACTCGGCGCCTTCGGGATGCGGCGGTTCGAGCTGGGCCCTGGTGGCGCGCCAGCGCGGGCTGCGCGAGCTCGCCGCACCGCTGATGAACGAGCTGCGCGAGGTGAGCCGGCAGCGCGTGCACCTCGCGGTGCTCGACGGCGCCGAGGTGCTCTACCTGGAGATCCTGTCCGGCCCGGCCGGCCCGAAGCTCCCGTCGCGGGTCGGTGGCCGGATGCCCGCGCACGCCACCGGGGTGGGCAAGGCGATGCTCGCCCATGCGCCCCGCACCACCGTCGACACCGTGCTGGCGGCCGGGCTGCCCCGCCTCACCGCGCGCACGATCGTCGCCCCCGGGATGCTGCATGCCGATCTGCGCCGCATCGCCGGGCGCGGCGTGGCGTTCGACGGTGAGGAGAGCGCCGTCGGACTGATGTGCGCCGCCAACCCCGTCCTCGACGCCGACGGGATGGCCGTTGCCGCGCTGTCGGTGTCGGGCCGCAGCGGCCGGATGCCGATGCCGCGTCTCGTTCCCGCCATCGGCGCGGTGGCCGTCAGGTCGGCGCGGTCAAGGAAGTGAGAAGTCGCTGGGGGTTGGTCACGCGGATCGCCGCGGCGAGCGCAGCGGGTACGGCCGGGTCGTCGAGGTGGGTGACGGGATCGGCGCCCATGAACGGGTAGTCGGTGCCCAGCACCACCCGGTCGGCCCCCACGACGTCGACGAGCGCCATGAGCAGCGTGGCGTCGAACAGCAGCGGGTCGAACCACAGCCGCTGCGCGTACACGGCAGGTGGCTGCGGCATCAGCTCCTGCAGCGCCGGGGTGGTGGCGCGCATGAAGTCCAGCCGCGGCAGGCTGGTCAGCAGCGAACCGCCACCGTGGCTGGCCAGCAGCCGCAACCGGGGGAACCGCTCCAGGGTGCCCGCGGCGATCAGCCCGCCGACCGCCTGCCCGATGCTGCTCGGGAACACCACCCCGTTGGCCGCGCCGGGATGCGGGAAGGTGGCCGCCAGCGCCCCGCCGACAGCGTGGACGAACAGCAGCAGCCCGAGGCGCTCCGCCTCGCCGAGGAAGTCCGCCCACACCGGGTCGTGCAGCGGGGCGCCGGGTGGCGCGCTCGGGATCTCGACGCCGAGCAGGCCCTGCCCGGCGATCTCGCCGAGCAGCGCGGCGGCCGCGACCGGGTCCTGCACCGGCACCACGCCGAGCCCGGTGAAGAAGCCGTCGTGCCCGGTCACCTCCGCGGCCAGCCACCCGTTGAACGCACGGGCGTAGTCGAGGGCGTCGCCCGCCGGTGCCCACGGTGCGAACAGCTCCGGCATGGCCGAGAGCAGGTGACCCGTGACGCCGTCGGCGGCGAGCCGCTCGCGCCGTTCGACGAGGTCCCATGCCACGCGGCGCACCGTGCGGAAGTTGCTCCCGGCAACGATGACGTCACCCGTCTCGCCCGCGGGCTCCAGCCGGGCCCAGCGCGGATCCGAGCCGGCCAACCGCTCGAGGAACGGCGTGCGCGGTGGCACGACGTGGGTGTGCAGATCGATCACGGGCTCCAGGGTGCCAGTTGACGCCGCGTCACCGCCGGAGCAGCTCCACCACCCGCTGCAGCGCCGGGTTCGGGTTGTCCGGGCTCCAGCACGCGTGCAACGTCACCGACTGGCTGTCGGCCGCCACCAGCTCCAGGTACCGCACGCCGGCCACCCCCATCCCCATGATCGAGCGTGGCACCAGCGCGCATCCCAGCCCGGCCCGCACCAGCGCCAGCATCGTCGGCACCTGCGACACCAGCTGGCTCACCGCGAAGCGGTTCATGCCGATCATGGCCGCGCAGATGTCGTGCAGGTACCGCGAGCCCTCCGGGCTGTAGCCGATGTAGTCGGCGGTGACGTCGGCGAGCGCGACCGGGCGGCCCTCCCCCGCCAGCGGGTGGTCCTGCGGCACGGCGAGCACCAGGTCCTCCGAGTGCACCAGCACCGCCTCGAACTGCTCCGGGATCGGCGGGCGCACCAGCCCCAGGTCGATCTCCAGGCCGGCGAGCGCCTCGAACTGCGCGGGGCTGACGAGCTCGGTCAGCTCGATGCTGACGGCCGGGATGCGCTCGTTGACCAGCGCCAGCGTCTCCGCGAGCACCGCGTAGGCCCCGATCGCGGTGAACGCCAGCCGCAGCGTGCCCGTCTGGCCCTCCGCGGCGCGGCGGGTGGCCGCGGGCGCCACGTCGACCAGCGCCACCACACGTCGGGCCAGTGCCAGGAAGACGTCCCCGGCCGGGGTCAGGCGCACACCCCGGCCGGTCCGGTCGAACAGGCCCCGGATTCAGAGCGCCCTCGGCGGCCATGCTCGCCGCGCTGGGGTGATCAACGCCTACTGGTTCGGTGTTGACCATGAGCCAGTGGGCGTTGATCACCCGCCCGGCTCCCGGCAACGGGCCGGCCACTACCGCTCGTCCACCACCCGCCGGGCCTTGAACGTGGTCTCCGGGAGCGTGCCCGGCGCCAAGAGCTGCACCGGCACCCGGATCCCGACGACGCGCTTGAGCGCCTCCTCGGTGCGCGCGACGATCGCAGCGGCCTGCGGCCCGGCATTGTCGGGGAGTTCCGCCTGCACCGTCAGCTCGTCGAGCGCACCGATCTTCTGCACCAGCATCCGGAACTCCGGACCCAGCTCCGGCACGGTCCGCAGCGCGGTCTCCACCGCGCTCGGGAACACGTTGGCGCCCCGGATGACGAGCATGTCGTCGAGGCGCCCGAGCACGCCCTCTGGCAGCCGCGGGTAGGTGCGCCCGCAGGGGCACGGGTCGGTGGCCAGGTAGCTCTCGTCGCCGGGGGCGAACCGGATCATCGGCTGGGAGTCGCGCCACAGGTGCGTGTAGACGACCGCACCCCGCTCCCCGACGGGGACGGCGACGTTGCGGTCGGCCGCGTCGACCACCTCGGTGTACACCTCGTCGGTGAACAGGTGCGTGCCCGTTCCCGCCGTGCAGCCGACGCTGGTCTGGAACGGGTACATCTCCGACGTCGAGCCGGCGTCGGCGACGGTGGCGCCCCAGCCGTCCTCGATGATCTTGCGGGTTCCGGGCAGGCTGCCGCCGGGTTCGCCGCCGACGAGCAGGTGCCGGATCGTGCTCGCCCGCAGGTCGATGCCCATCCGCGCGGCCACCGAGAGCAGGTGGATGCAGTAGGACGGCGTCGCGCTGAACACGGTGGAGCCCAGCCGCGTGATCAGCTCCAGCTGCTTCTCCGAGTCGGTGACGCCGATCGGGAACAGCGTGGCCCCGATCCGCTCGGCGCCCTGCACCACGCCCCAGCCGCCGAAGAACAGCCCGAACGGGAACCCGACCTGGACGATGTCGTCGGGCCGTACCCCCGCGCACCACTGCGCCATGGCGTGGACCTCACCGGCCCGTTCCCAGTCGGTGCGCGACACCGCGTACAGGGTCGGGACGCCGGACGTGCCCGACGACCCGTGGATGCGCGCGATCTCCCCCGCCGGCACCGGCCTGCTGTAGCTGCCGAACGGCGGGTGCGCAGCCTGGTCGGCCACCAGCATCTTCTTGGTGATCACCGGGACGCGCGTGGTGAAGTCCTCGAGCGAGCGCACCTGGTCGGGGTGGAACCCGTGCTCGTCGTAGAGCGTCCGGTAGAACGGCAGCTCGGCGTAGACGTAGGCGAGCTGGTGCTGGATCCGGCCCAGCACGATCTTGTCGCGCTGGGCCGGATCGAGGGTCTCCCGCTCCTCGTCCCAGAACCGGGGGAACCCGCGTGCGTCGATCATGTCGGCCGGTCAGGCGATACCGAGCGCGACGTTGGCCAGCTTCTGCCGGCGCGCCATGTTCTCGCGCCGGGTGAACTGCGGCATGACGTAGCGGGCGAACAGCTCCAGCGAGCGGTTCCACTTGTCGGTGGTGACCCAGTCGCGGCAGTTGATCAGCAGCGTGCCGAAGCCGCCGACGGCCTCCTCGAGCTCGCGCAGCTGGCGGATGCAGTCGTCCGGGCTGCCGATGATCCACGGGATCTCGTCGGCCATCCACTCGAAGGTGAGGTCGGCGTCCGGCATCGCCTCGTCCTTCTTCATCAGCGCGCCCAGCCCGAGCCCGAGCAGGTAGTCGTAGGAGCGCTTGACGCCCTCCCGGATGTCGCGCAGCGCCTGGTTCTTGTCGTCGGTGACGTAGACCTCGCGCACGATCCGCCAGTTGTCGCGCGTGACGGCGGCGTCGATGCCCGCGGCGGCACCGGCGTCGAGCATGGCCTTGGCCATGCCGACCAGGTCGGGCGCGATGGGGTAGTCGCCGTTGTCGATCGGGGCGAAGTGGACGCTCAGCGGCTTCCAGCCGTTGCTCCCGCACTTCGCGTAGTTGTGCAGCCCGGTGAGGCCGGCGATCGCGAACGGCGGCACGTCCTGGTAGGGCCCGACCTGCAGCTGCCGGTTCTCGTACTTCCAGTAGACGCCCTCGTGCGTGACAGGCTCGTCCGACGTCAGCAGCTTCCAGATGATCTCGAGCGCCTCGTTGGTGCGCGGCGCGGCCTCGCTCGGCTCCAGGCCGAACAGCGCCTTGTCGGTGGGCAGCCCACCGCCGCCGAAGCCGTACTCGAGGCGGCCGTGGGTCAGGTGGTCGAGGAACGCCAGCCGCTCGGCGACCATGAACGGGTCCTGGTAGGGCAGGTTGATCACGCCGGTGCCCAACCGGATGCGGTGGGTCACCGCCGACGCCTTGGCGATCATGTACTCGGGCACCGGCACGTTCTCGTAACCACCGGTGTGGTGTTCACCGATCCAGAACTCGTCGAATCCCAGCCGCTCGGCCTCCACGATGGCCGCGATGTCGCGGTCGTAGGACAGCGTCCAGTTCTCGATCGGCGGATGCTCCGGCATGGTGAAAAAGCCGAACTTCATCGGTCGGTCCTCCTGGTCGGGGTGGAGTTGTGTCAGGATCCGGGCCGCACCGCACGCAGGGCAAACCCTTGTTCGGGTACCTGGGTGCGGCAAATGTGGCCCCCGCCACTGCTCGCTGTCAATAGGCCCACCTACCCTGGTAGCCGTCGTTGATAACTAACCCGCGGTTTGTTTACATGGCGCCCACCACGAACGACCAGGAGGACACCGTTGTCCCACCCGACCACCACTGATCCGCGCCCGCACGTGGCGAAGGGCCCGGACGGCCAGCTGCATGTGGACGGGCGGCACTGCCGGTCCTGCGGCGAGGTCTCCGCGCTGGCCTGGCCACGGTGCCCCGCCTGCCGCGGCACGGTCGAGCCGGCAGCGTTCGGGCCCGACGGCACGGTGTGGTGCTCCACGATCGTCCGGATCCCCGTCCCGGGCCGCACGCCGCCCTACGCGCTGGCCTACGTCGACCTCGACGACGGACCGCGGGTGCTCGCCCACGTGACCGACGACGGGGTCCCCGTGGACGAACCTGTCCTGATCGGTAGTCGCGTCCGGCTCGCCGGCCTCTCACTGGACGGCGATCTCCGGGTCGAGCTGCTCCGATGACGCAGGTCGCGGTCCACGGCGTCGGCACCTCCCCTTTCGGCCGGCAGCCCGAGCGCGACCTCATCGACCTGACCGCCGACGCGGTGGGCGAGGCGTTGGCCGATGCCGGCGACGAGCCCGTGGACGCGGTGTGGGTGGGCACGGTGTTCGCCCCGCCCGGGACGGCGCAGCGGGTGCTGCGCGCGCTGGGCATCACCGGGATCCCGATCATCACCGTCGAGAACGCCTGCGCGAGCGGCACCACCGCGTTCGTCGAGGCCCACGAGTCCGTCCGCACCGGGCGCTACGGGCGCGTGCTCGCGCTCGGCGTGGAGCAGCTGAGCACTGCCTTCGGCGGCGCGATCACCCCCGAGCCGTCGGACCCCGAGGGCCGCGCCGGCCTCGCCCTGCCCGCGCTCTACGCCATGGCCGCCGCGCGGTACCTGCACCTGGGGCTCGCCACCGCCGAGCAGCTCGCCGCGGTGTCGGTCAAGAACCACGCGCACGCGCTGCACAACCCGCGCGCGCAGTACGCCGGGCGGTTCAGCATCGCCGACGTGCTGGCCTCCCGCATGATCGCCGACCCGCTGACGCTGCTGCAGTGCTGCCCGATCTCCGACGGCGCGGCGGCCGCGGTGCTGGCCCCGGCCACCGGCGGCGCCCGCGAGGTCGGCGTGCGGGGGCTCGCCCTGCGCAGCGGCCTGCCGTGGAACCACCGCTCGCCCCACGTCTGGGGCCACGACCTCGTCCGCGACACCGCCGTCGAGGCGTTCGCGGCCGCCGGACTCGCGGCGGCCACCGACATCGATGTGGCCGAGGTGCACGACGCGTTCACGATCGGCGAGATCGTCACCACCGAGGCGATCGGGCTCGTCGCGCCCGGCGAGGGTGGCAAGGCCGCGGCCGCCGGGGTGACCGCGCTGGGCGGGGCGTTGCCGGTCAACCCGTCGGGCGGGCTGCTCTCGCGCGGGCACCCACTTGGCGCCACCGGCCTGGCCCAGCTGGCCGAGATCACCTGGCAGCTGCGCGGCGACGCCGGCGGGCGGCAGGTGGACGGCGCCCGGATCGGGCTGGTCGAGACGATGGGCGGCGGGGTGTCCGGGCTCGACGGCAACGCCTGCGCCGTCGTGGTGCTGGAGGCACCGTGAGCACGGCGGCCGATCCCGGCGCCGCCGACCGTGCCCGGCGAGGCGACCTCGCGGGCGCCGACCTGCTGAGCCCTGCGGCCGTCGCCGACCCCTACCCGCTGCTGGCCGCCCTGCGCGAGCACGACCCGGTGCACTGGAGCGAGCGGTACCGCTCGTGGTTCGTCACCCGCTTCGACGACGTCTCCGCCGCGCTGCGTGACGAGCGGTTCTCCTCGGACCGCATCGCGCCCTACCGCCGCGCGAAGCTCGACGTCCCCGAGGCCGACCAGGCCGTGCGCGCCGCGTTCGGCGTGCTCGAGGACTGGATGGTGTTCAAGGACCCGCCCGACCACACGCGCCTGCGCAAGCTGCTCAGCCGCGCGTTCACCCCGCGCGCCGTCGACCGCATGCGGCCCCGCATCGTCGAGCTCGTCGACGAGCTGCTGGCCGCGATCGTCGCGCGCGGGCGCGCCGACCTGGTCGGTGACCTGGCCTACCCGCTGACCGCATCGGTGATCGCGGAGATGCTGGGCGTGCCCCGCGCCGACCGGGCGCGGTTCAAGGACTGGTCCGACCAGATCACCGGGCTCGTCTTCGGTGGCATGGGCGACCCGAACCGGCACACCGTCGGCGCCCACGGCATGGGCGAGCTCACCGAGTACCTGACCGGCCTCGTCCACGACCATGAGCAGACACCCGCGGACGACCTGCTCTCGGCCCTGATCGACGCGCGCGACGCCGACGACGCCCTCTCGGCGGACGAGGTCGTCTCCACCGGGGTGCTGCTGCTGTTCGCGGGCCACGAGACCACCACCAACCTCATCGGCAACGGGCTGCTCGCGCTGCTGCGCCATCCCGAGCAGCGCGCCCTGCTCGACGCCGACCCGGCGCTGGCCGCGGGGGCGGTCGAGGAGGTGCTGCGCCTCGACGGGCCGGCCAAGACGATCGCGCGGGTGCTCGCGGCCGACGTCGAGCTGGGCGGGCGGACGCTGCGCCGCGGCGACCGCGTGTTCCTGTGCCCGGCCGCCGCCAACCGGGACCCGGCCGTCTTCACCGAACCGGACCGCTTCGACATCACCCGCAGGCCCGGCCGCCAGCTCGGGTTCGGCTTCGGGCTGCACTACTGCCTCGGCGCACCGCTCGCGCGCCTGGAGGCCACGATCGCGATCCCCCGGGTACTGGACCGCCTGCCCGACCTGGCACCCGAGGACGAGGACCCGAGCTGGCACCCGGTGCTGCTCTCCCGCGGAATGGTGAGCTTCCCGGTCCGCGTCGGCGGGCCACCAGCCTCACGGCGTGCGTGAGGTCCCCTCCGGCATCGAGCGGGCCAGCGCACGCATGCTGCCGCCCGCGATCAGGCCGCCCAGCGCCAGCGCGAACAGCTCGTCGGCCAGCTCCCGGTCGGCGGCCGCACCCCGCGGGGTGAACCAGTGCTGCATCCAGTCGAGCATCCCGACGATCGCGCGCGCGACCGTGCGCGGCTCGGCGGGCAGCGAGAACTCCCCCGTCGCCGCCCCCTCCGCCAGCAGGCCCTCGACGGCGGCCATGTACTGGCCGTCCATCTCGCGGAACTCGGCGAACTTGGGAGACTGGACGACGTGCCCGAGGTGGCGCAGGTAGACGAACGCGGCGGGGTACCACTCGCTGAAGATCCGCACCTGCATCCGGATCAGCTCCCGCAGCCGCACCGCGACCGTGCTGCTGGTGTCGGCCCGCAGCAGCGCCAGCTCGGCGAGCAGGGCCCGCGCCGGCTGCTCCACGACCGCGAGCAGCAGCTCCTCCTTGCTGCCCACGTAGTTGTAGATGCTGCCCTTGAGGATCCCGACGCGCGCCCCGATGCCCTCGAGCGTCGCGTTCTCGTAGCCGTGGTCGCGGAACTCGGCCCCGGCGGCGAGCAGGATCTCCGGCCAGCGGCTGGGACGGGGCATGAGTCGGCTCCTGGTGACGTCGGGGGCGCCAGCGTAGCCAAACCACCGGTCGTTTCAGCGGATCGCGCCCGTGATGAGGTCGATCCGCCAGTACCGCTGCAACGACAGGAACAGCGCGATCACCGGCACGATCGACAGCAGCGTCCCGGTGATCACCAGGGAGTACAGCGACGCCTCGGCGGCGCCGTGGCGCAGCAGGCTGTAGAGCCCGACCGTCAACGGGAACTTGTCCTCGGTGGTGACCATCACGAACGGCAGCAGGAAGTTGTTCCAGATCGCGATGAACTGCAGCAGGAAGACGGTGACGAGCCCCGGGCCCATCAGCCGCAGCCCGACGCGGCGGAACAGCTGGAACTCCCCCGCACCGTCCAGGCGCCCGGCCTCCAGCAGGGTGTCGGGCACCGCGGCGGCGGCGTAGACCCGGCACAGGTAGATGCCGTAGGGGTTGAACAGCTGGGGTAGCAGCACCCCGAGGTAGCTGTCGGTCAGCCCGATCTTCGACAGCAGCAGGTACTGCGGGATCGCCAGCACGATCTGGGGCAGCAGTACCCCCGCCAGTATCGTGTTGAACAGCGCACCGCGCCCGCGGAACTCGTACTTCGCCAGCGCGTACCCGGCAGCGGCCGACACCAGCGACGCGAGTACCCCGCCCACGGCGGCGTAGAGGAAGCTGTTGAGCATCCAGCGCCAGAAGATCCCGCCCTGGTAGGCGGTCAGATCCCGGACGTTGTCCACGATGCCGGTGCCCAGCGAGGGCAGGTACGTGGCGGTGGAGAACAGCTCAGCGCTCGACTTCGTGGCCGCGATGAGGATCCACAGCGTCGGCACCACGCAGTACAGCGCGCCCAGCACCAGCGCCGTGGTCGGCAGCCACGCGACCCGGCCGCGCCGCATCGGCGGTGCCACGGTCGGGGCCGACGCGGCGGCCGTCACCGCGACACCCGTCGCTGGATCAGGCGCGCCGCCACGAACGACACCCCGAGCGTGACCACCGTGAACACCACCGAGGTCGCCGCCGCCTGGGAGAGGTCGGAGTCGACGAAGGCGTCGTTGTAGATCTTCATCAGCGGCACCCAGGTCGACGAGATGGCGTTGGACAGCGGCCGCAGCGTGTTGGGCTCGTTGAACAGCTGCAGCGCGGCGAGCGTGGAGAACAGCGTGCACATCACGACCGCAGGCCGGACCAAGGGCGCCTTGATCCGCCAGGCCATCTGGAACTCCGAGCAGCCGTCGAGCCGGGCGGCCTCGTAGATCTCGGGCGGCAGCGCGCGCAGCGCCGTGAAGATCACGATCATGTTGAACCCGGTGGCACCCCACACCGCGATGTTGCCGACCGAGAAGAACACCCCGACGGAGGAGAAGTAGTCGATGTGGCTGCCACCGATCGGGCTCGTGGCCGGCAGGTACAGGAAGCCCCACATCAGCGTCGCGATCACGCCCGGGACCGCGTAGGGCACGAAGATCGCGAGCCGGGTGAACCGCGTGAGCCGAGCCCGGGAGACGTCGAGCATGAGGGCGAACAGCAGCGCGAGCCCCACCGTGAACGGGATCGAGATCGCCGCCACCGCGATCATCCGTAGCGTGGCCCCCCACAGCTCGACGTCGCCGAGCACCGCCAGGTAGTTGTCGATCCCGGCGAAGACCACCGTGCTGCCCCGGCCCAGCAGCCCGCCGGAGACCTTGCGCGCCTGGAAGCTCAGCACCAGCGCGTAGATCCCCGGCGCCACCACGAACGCGAGGAACAGCACCACCGCGGGCACCACCAGGAAGTACGGCAGTGCCGGCTTCGGGCGGGCCGACTTGCGGGCCGGCGCGCGGCCGCCGCCCTCGTCCGGCACGGTGGCCGCGCCGGACCGCATCGGCGCGACCACCTCGTCGTCGACGGTCATCAGCTGACCGTGAACCCGAGCTTCTTGATGTCGGACAAGGTGGCGTCCTGCATCGCGTCCAGTGCCGCCGCGAACGGGGTGCCGTCCTGCAGCGCCGCGCCGAAGGCGTTGGTGTAGCCGCTGAACGTGACCGTCACGTTCGGGCCCCACATCGAGAAGCTCCGCGCCCCGGGCGCCACCTGCTTGACGATCTCGTAGAAGTCGGGCTGGTTCGGGAAGAACGCCGGCGCGTTCGCCAGCACGGGCAGCGACCGGCCCGCCGTCGATGCCGGATAGATGTTGATCTGCTTGACCTGCTCGGTGACGGCATCGGCGTCGGTGTTGAGCCAGGAGGCGAACTGCGCCGCCTCGGCCGGGTGCTTCGAGTCCGAGGTCACGGTGGTGGCCGAGCCGCCCCAGATGCCCGTGGCCGGGTCCCCCGCCGTCCATGCCGGCAGCGGCGCGACGGCCCACCTGCCCTGCGTCGACGGGGCGATCCCGCCCAGCTGCGCCGGCGCCCACGCCCCGGAGATCCAGGTGGCCAGCGTGCCGTCGTTCATCTCCTTGTTCCACTGTGGAGAGAACGACGGGTTCTTGGCGACGACCCCGCTCGCGACGAGGCCCTCCCAGTAGGCGGCCACCTTCTTGGTGGCGGCGCCGTTGATGTCGACGTGCCAGGTGGAGCCCGTCGAGCTCCACCAGTCGGCGCCCGCCTGCTGCGCCAGCCCGGTGAACCAGCCCGGGTCGGCCGCGTCGAAGTTCGTCATCGTGACGGTCGGCGCCTTCTGGTGCAGCGTCGCCGCGGCCCGGGCGTACTCGTCCCAGGTCTTGGGCACGGCGATCCCGTACTGCTGGAACAGGTCCTGGCGGTAGAACAGCATCAGCGGCGCGACGTCCTGCGGGACGCCGTACACCTTGCCCTCGAACCGCACCGGCCGCAGCGTCGCGTCGTCGAACTTGCCGACCGTGTCCTTCGTGGCGTCGGTGATGTCGGCGACCACGCCGTTGGACACCAGCGAGGGCAGTGACTGGTACTCGACCTTGGCGATGTCGGGGCCGTTGCCCGCCTGGTGCGCGGTGATCATCTTGCTCACGAGCTGATCACCGCCCGCGGGGTTGGTCAGCGTGACGTGGATGTCGGGATGGGCGTCGTTCCACTTCGCGACGACCTTCTCCATGTTGGGGTCCCATCCCCAGTACGTCAGGTCGACCTTGCCGCCCGCGGGGGCCGGAGCGGGCGCGGCAGCAGTGCCGCCGCCGCTGCCGCAGCCGGCGAGCAGCAGCGCCCCGGCGACCGCGGCCGCGGCGAGCCGGAGTCCACGTTGACTCTTCACCATCTGAGGGTTCCCTTCAGGGGATCTGGGCGATCCGGTCATCGCGCCGCCCACGCCATTCCACGGCGCGTCAGCTCGCGCACCGCGGGTGCTTCCAGGTCCTCCACGCGATGGCCCACTGCCGAGAAGAAGACCTTCCCGGCGCCCCACCGGCGCGTCCAGACCACCGGCATCGTCACGGCGCCTGCGCCCTGGCCCGCGGAGTCGGCAGCGATCACGGTGTGCGCGAGCACGTCGTTGCGATCGTCGTGGAGCATCCAGTACTGCTCGCTGAACACGTCGAAGTCGCCGAGGCCCGCCATGATCGGGTGCTCCGGCTGGTCGACGTGCACCGCGTAGGAGAGGAACTCGTCGGGGTGGAAGAGGAACAGCCCACCGACCATGCGCAGGTAGGCGGTGTTCCCGGTGAACGTCCCCACGATGCCGCCGTGCCAGCCGGCGAACCCGGTGCCCGCGTGCACGGCCGCGGTCAACCCGGCGGCCTGCTCGGCGGTCAGCGTGCCCTGCGACCAGCACTGCACGATGAGATCGGTGCGGGCGAGCCGGTCGGCGTCGCGGTAGACGTCGAGATCCTCGGCGATCTCGACGGCGAACCCGTCCGCGGCGAGGCCGGGCAGGAACACCTCCGTCGCGGCAACGGGGACGTGCCCTTCCCAGCCGCCGCGGACGACGAGCGCGTTCCTCATCGGCTCGCCCACTCCGGCAGCTGCAGCGGGGTGCGCTGCACGCCGATCCACTGGCGCCGGGTGAACCCGGCGAGCTGGTTCTCGGCACCGTGGCGCGCGTGCGCGTCGTTGACGTGCACCTCGCCCGCGTCCAGCTGCTCGGCCACGCCCATGCCGCGGACCAGGTCGGCGCTGAACACCGAGTTCATCAGCATCGGGTAGCCGTTCGTCAGCGCGATCGCCTCGGCCTCCGTGTCGACCACCGTGATCGGGATGACGGGGCCGAAGATCTCCTCGCTGAACGCGGGCATGTCCGGGGTGACGTCGGCGAGCACGGTGGGCCGGTAGAACAGGCCCTCGAACGTGCCACCGGTGACCAGCCGGGCGCCCTTGGCGAGCGAGGGCGCCACGATCTGCTCGTGCACGCGGTCGCGCTGGGCGATGCTGATCAGCGGGCCGAGGTCGACATCGTCGAAGGGGTTGCCGACCACCAGCGACTCCGCCTTGCGCGTGACGGCGTCGAGGTAGGCCTCGGCGACGTCGCGCAGCACGATGTGGCGGCTCGCGCTGATGCACGTCTGGCCCTGGAACTCCAGCGACGCGATCATCGCGCAGGATGCGGCCAGCTCGACGTCGGCGTCGTCGAGCACGACGAACGCGTTGCTGCCACCCAGTTCCAGCCGCACGTCGCGGCCCGCGGCGGCCGCGGCGACGGACTCGCCGACCGCGCGTGCCCCGGTGAAGTCGAGCATGTCGATGCCCGCGTGCTCGGCCAGCGGGCGCCCCGCGCCGGGCCCGTCGCCGGTGACGACGTTGAACACGCCCGGCGGCAGGCCGGCCGCGTGCGCCGCGCGGGCGAGCACCTGGCCGCCGATGACCGGGGTCAGCTCGGCGGGCTTGAGGACGATCGTGTTGCCGAACGCGAGCCCCGGCGCGACGGCGCGCATGGCCAGGTTCATCGGGTAGTTCCAGGGCGTGATCAGCCCGATCACGCCGAGCGGCACCGTCCGCGACAGCGACAGCTTGCCCGCCTTGTAGGGCGGCAGGACGTCCCCTGCCGGCTCGCTCGCCTGCACCGCCGAGATGTGCAGCTGGCGGATCGAGGTGCCGACCTCGTCCTCGGCCTTGGCGCGAACGCCTCCGGTCTCGCGCATGCTCTGTTCCACCAGCTCGCCGTGGCGGGCGTCGAGCTGCGCGGCGAACCCCCGCAGGTAGGAGGCCCGTTCCGGCGCCGACAGCGCGGCCCATGCCGGCTGCGCGGACCGGGCGGCGGCCACCGCATCGTCCACGTCGGGGGCCTCGCCCAGCGCGAACCGCCCGATCTCGCGGCCGGTCGCCTTCTCCTCGACGGAGCCCACGCGGCCCGACCGGGCCGCCCGGAACTCACCGTCGATGTACAGCCCGTCCCTGCCCGTTCCGCTCACGACACTCCCACCCGAGACCACTTCTTCCACGACTTAAGCTAAGTCTTGGATGTGACCTGGGTCAAGTGCGGGTTTCAGGCGGGGAGGCGACCTCCGGCGGCGAGCAGCTCCACGATCGGCAGGGTCGCGGCGCCCAGCGCAACGGCCTCCTGCCCGAGCTGGCCCAGCTCGATCACGGTCTGCCCGGACATGTACGACAGCGCGTAGCGATCCACGGCCGCACGCACCTGGGGCAGGATCGCCGGGCCGAGTGTCTCCCCCGCCCAGCCCGACAGCACGACCCTGTCCGGCGCGAGCAGGTTGATCAGGTTCGAGATGCCGATGCCGAGGTAGTCCGACGCGGTGGTCAGCGCCGTCGCGGCCGCTCCCGGCCCTGCAGATCCCGGTGCGGCGGCCCGGCCGACGAGCTCGGCCAGCATCGCCTCGGTGCCCACCGCGACGAAGGGCTGCGCACCGGCCAGCGAGCGGTAGTCCGCCAGTATCGCCTCCGCACCGACGTAGGCCTCCAGGCAGCCACGCGACCCGCACCGGCAGGCGGCCCCGCCTGCCTGGATGATCGTGTGGCCCCACTCGCTGGTGGTGCTGGTCATCCCGCTGCGGGAGTCGGTGGCGAAGGCCGCCCCGATGCCCACCCCGAGCAGCGCGATCACCGCCCGCTCCGCGCCGCGACCGGCCCCGCGCCACATCTCGGCCTGCCCCAGCGTCCGCGCGCAGTTGTCCACGTACAGCGGGGCGCCGCCCAGGCTCTCGGCGATGCCGGTGGCGAGCATGCTCGGGAACGGGACCCCCGACCAGCCCAGCGTCGGCGCGTGCACCAGCCCGTCGGGCTTGACGGCGCCGGGCACGCCCACCCCGATGCCGAGCACCGGCCCGTGCGGTCCCGCCTTCGCGACCACCGCCTCGATGGCGGTGGCAGCGAGCTCGGCCACCCGCTCGGGCACCAGCCGGGTGTCGGCGATGGGGAAGGTGACGCTCGCGATCGTGGCCAGTGTGAAGTCGAACAGGCCGGCCTGCAGGTGGGTCTCGCCGACGTCGACACCCACGACGTGGCCGACGTCCGGGCGCACCTGCAACAGCGTGCGCGGGCGCCCGCCGTCGGAGTTCTCGGAACCGGCCTCGGCCACCAGCCCGTCGCTGATCAGGTCGGACACGACGTTGCTCACCGAGGCCGAGCTGAGGCCCGACGCCTGCATCAGCTCCAACCGGCTCCCCGGCCCGTGCCGGTAGAGGTGCGACAGCAGTGCCGCGCGGTTGTGCCGGCGAAGATCGCGCGTCGTCTGCTGCATCGCCCTGGCCACATCCTGATTATGGGTGCTGGTCAGAAGCCGACCCGGTAGGCACCGACCAGCGCGTCGCGGTCGACGATCTGCTTGCCCAACGGAACCAGCGACACCGGCAACAGCTTGAAGTTGGCGATGCCGAGCGGGATCCCGACGATCGTGATGCACAGCAGGACACCGGTGACCAGGTGCCCGAGAGCGAGCCACCAGCCCGCCAGCACGATCCAGACGATGTTGCCGAGCGTCGACGGTGCACCCGCGCCGGGGCGGTCGACCAGCACCCGACCGAACGGCCACAACGCGAAGTCGGCCATGCGCAGCGCGGCCAGCCCGAGCGGCAGCGTCACGATCAGCACGCAGAAGAACAAGCCCGCGACCGCGTACCCCACCGCCATCCAGAACCCGCACAGGACCAGCCAGATCAGGTTGAGCAGCGTCCGCATCGCTCCATGGTGCCCGAGCACCGCTCCACACCGCTGGTAGCCCCGGAGCGGCCTCGGGATGATCGGCTCGATCGCCAGGCGGTGGTGCTGGGGATCGGATCGGGTTTTCTCCGTCGGGTGGACGGTGCGCGAGTCGGGACAGGCGGACCCCCGAGTCGGGACAGATGGGCCCCCGAGTCGGGCTCGTGCGCGCCAGAGGCGGCTGATTTCGCCATCTCGACACGGTGATTTCGCGATTCCGGCACGGCGAAGGTGTCGAGGGCGTGCCGGATCGGCGAAATCTGTTCGGATTTGAGTTCAGTTGGTGCCCCAGTCTCATCCGCCGTCAAGTCGCGTTGGGCGATGTGCCCCAGCCCTGCTGGCGCTCGCGGATTGTGCAGATCTCCGAGAGGGGTCGCGTCCTCCGGGGGGTGCGCTGCGCGAGCCGAGCTCTCGCGCCCGGCAGGGCACAGTGCGGACCGGCTCAGGCGTTGCCGCTCTGCGGATCATGCAGGTCAGCGCGCGAGTTGCGACAGATGGACCCGCGAGTTGCGACGAGATGCACCGGCCTGCGAGTCGGGGCGAAATGCACCCGCGAGTCGGGACGGATGGGCTCAGGGTGGAGTGGGGCACCGCCGGTCAGGTCCGGGTTGGTCTTGTGCCCGACCTTCGTGCCCGAGGTCGAGTGCGGTTCGGTCGCGTGCCCTGGCTTTCGTACCGCCTCGCCGGCGGGGCAGGTCTCGGGAGGTTGGGGGCGTCCCCGGTGTGCGCGCTGCGCGCGCACGGGCTCTCTCGCCCGGCAGGGCTCTCGGGAAACCGGGTCAGGCGTTGCCCGCAGCTACAGGTCAGTGCAGGTCAGCGCGCGAGTTGCGGTGGATGGGCCCGCGAGTTGCGACGGATGGGCTCGCGAGTTGGGCTCATGCGCTTGGGCGGCTGATTTCGCCATTTCGACACGGTGATTTCGCGATTCCGGCACGGTGATTTCGCGATTCCGGCACGGTGGTGGTGCTCGACGGCGTGCCGGATCGGTGAAATCACCGTGCCCGATCGGCGAAATCGGCCTCCTACAGGGTAGCTATTCAGGTCATGCCGCGAGTGGTGGCATCCATGGGTTGTCAGTGATGGCGTCGCGGAGTGCGTGTAGGACGTTGTGGCCGTGTTTGCGGGCTGTGGAGATGTAGCTGCGGCTGGCCAGCCAGGCCCGGGCGGTGTCGGCGGAGCGGTGACAACCGCTGATCTTGAGCTGGGTTTTCGTCGGGCGTCAGGTCGCGTTCGGCTTGGTTGTTGGTGAACGGCACCCTCAGGTCGCGCGCGAACAGCACCACCTGCTCGAAGCGGGCGGCGAGGCGTTGCAGCAGGTTTCGGGTCACCGATTGGCGGGCGCCGGGTCGTCGGGGGTGTTCGGCGAGTCCGACGATCACGGCGTGGCGGAAGCTGCGATGGCACGGGTCGGCGATCTCGGGCGGGATCTGTCGCAGGCCCTGGTCGCGGGCCTGGTGAGCAGCATTGTTGAGTTGGTGCAACGCCCGGATCGCCTGGGCGGGCCACACCTTGTCGGGGTGGGCCTCGGCTGCGGCGGTCAGCTCCCGGACCAGGTGCGCCCCGCGCAAGCCGTGCCGGGCCTGGTCATAGGCGTCGTAGCGGGTCAGGCTGTCGTGGACCAGGGTGCCGCGGTAGTCGGGCAGCACCCCGAACTCGGTGACCGCGACCCGGCCGCGGGAGCGGTGCAGGTGATGAGGCGGTCAACAACGGTGTGGTGGCGACGTGGACCCACCACCGGATACCGGTGATGTTGCTGGAGGTCTCATCCACGTGCAGCACGTCTGCGGCGCGCAGCAGGTCCAGGATCGCGGCGTTCGTCGGGGACACGCTCGCCGCGGTCGGGGCCAGGACCGAGGTGATCCATCCCGTCGACGGGCGGGCCCCGGTCACGTCCGCGATCAGTTGGGCGGCCCGCGCTACGGGCACGTGCTGATACACCACCAAGTAAGCGGCCAGGGCGCGCAGGTTCGGCCCGTATCTGGCCGGTGCGGACACCCCGGCCGGGGCCTGCGCGCGGGTGCGGTGCCCCCACGCGCAGCGCAGCCGCGCCAGCCGGTGCTCGATGACCCGCGCGGTGATCGGCGGGATGTCGTGAACCTGGCGACGCACCATCCCGTCCGGTTGCGCCTGCGCGAGTCCGGCGCCGCACCCTGCGCAGGCTGCCGGGACGTGCTCCACGACCTCGTCAGGATCAACCACGACACCCAGCGATCTACCCTCAGCGCCGGGTTGTTTACCCGGCCGGCCGGCCACCGCGGCGGCGAGCGGCCCGGTTCGGCACCGCCGGCCCGTCCGCCGACGGCGGCTGCGAGGAATTGCGCGAGTTGCGGCCCCACTGCCGCTCCAACTCCGCGACCCGCGCGGTCAGCGTCTCGATCATCCGGGCCTGCTGCTCGACCAGCGCGAGGAGCTCCTCGCGCGACAGCTCCGGCAGCGACACCCGACATCATCAGCACACCACGACCCCGTCGTCACGCACCGAACACCCCAAGATCAGGCCACAAGAACCTGAATGGTTACAGGTTGGATGGGTGCCCCAACTATTACGCCGGTCGGTCGACGGGAGGACTCTCTGCGGCCCCGGGGTGCGCGCTGCGCGCGCAGGGGCTCTCTCGCCCGGCAGGGCACCGCGCAGAGCGGGTCAAGCGTTGCCGCGGGGCGCGTCGGTGTAGCTCAGCGCACGGGTCGGGACAGATGGACCCGCGAGCCAGGGGCCGGCGAAGCAACTCTCAAGATCTTTTGCCAAACCCCGCCAGAAGGCCCGGAAGTGTCGGTGCTCGCACGTATGTTCGAGCCATGAAGGATCCGGTTCGGCTCTGGGAACGGGCGGCAGCCCTGCCGCCCGGGCCGGAGCTGGCCGTGGTCCTCGCCGGGATGGTGTGGAGCGAGATCCCCAACGCCCACATCGGTGACGTGGTCGCCGCGCGGGCTCGGCAGCGGGCGCATGACGACGCCGAGATGTTGATCGGGATGGTGCACCTCGCCCGCTCCACCCCGCTCGATGAGCTCGGCGACGCCGAGGTCGGGCGCGCCGGGACCTCGTATGCGTGGGGGTCGTCGGAGATCGCCGCCCTGCTGACCTTGACCCCCACCGCCGCCGATCGGGAGCTCGGCTTGGCCGAACACCTCCACGATCACCTGCCAGTGGTGTTGGCGGCCTTTCGGGCTGGGCGGATCGACCGGAGCAAGGCGTGGATGTTCTGCGAGTACCTCGATCCCGCTGAGTTGTCGGCGGCGCAGATCGCCGTGGTGTGCGAGCGGTTGGTGCCGGGTGCGTCGGGCTGGACGACGCGGCAGCTGGCGAACCGGTTGTGGCGCGCGATCCTGGCCATCGACCCCGCCTATCAGCGGCGGAAGTATCGGGGTGCGGTGGAGAAGCGGGGTGTGTCGTGTCATCTGGATCCGAACACCGGTACCGCCACGGTGTCTGCCCGAGGGTTGCCGCCGGATGAGGCTGCTGCGGCGTGCGCGCGGCTGGATCGGCTTGCCGAGACCGCGCGCCGCAAGGGCTGCGCGGGAACGCTCGGGCAGATCAGCGCCGATCTCTACCTCGGCATGCTCGACGGGCGGTTCCAAGGACTGGCCGAGACCCAGATCATCGACGCCCTGATCGGCGACACCGAACTGGTCCGGGAAGGGGTCGAGGTCCATGTTGGACTCCCTACCTTGATGGGGCGTGATGAGTGGCCCGGGGAGATCGCCGGGGTCGGGCCGGTCTCCGCCGAGGTCGCTCGTGCTGCGGTGGCGCGGCAGTATCGGGGTGGGTCGTGGGACTTCGCGATCGTCGACGACAACGGGCACCTGCTCCACGGCGGGTTCCTGCGCTCACGGCCCAAGACCCGCGGCGGCAAGTCGCGTGGCGGGGTCGTGCAGATCCACCTCACCCTGGCCGACCTCGAAGAGTTGATCGTCGATCCCGGCGAGTGGGCCGGCGTGATGGCGGAGATCGCCCGCAACTGGGCCAACCGCGAGAAGGAGCGGCAGCCGGCACCGCGCCGGGCCCGGTTCTTCCGTGGCCCGGTCGCCCGCAACACCCGGCTGCGGGATCAGAACTGCATCGGGCCGGGCTGCACCCGGTCGGCACGGCGCTCGGATCTGGATCACACCCTCGATCACGGCAAGGGCGGTGGCACGGTCGAGGAGAACGCCGGACCCGCCTGCCACCGCCACCACCCCGACAAAGATCGCGGCTGGACACTCACCCAGCCGACGCCGGGACGGTTCGTCTGGACCAGCCCGCTCGGCAGGACCTACACCACCCGCGGCGAACCCCTCCGCCACGACCTTCCCGAACCACAACCCGCCGAGCACGAGGAGAGTTCCGGCAGCGACCGCCGGGTGGATCTACGTATCCTGTGGCAACAGCAAGCACCGCCGCAACGCCCACCACCGGTCCAGCCAGTGATCCACACCGATAGCGAGCCGCCACCCTTCTGACCCGGCGGACGGGGGCTCGTCATCCCGGCGCGGGCAGGTCCAGGCACACCAGTGCCCAGGGACGGTCGCGGGAGCGGGTCATCACCAGCGTCGCGCGCCGGGAGCCGGAGAGCTTCAGCTTGCGGTGCAGGGCGTCGACGTCGCCGGCGAGGCCGCGACGGCGGATGTCGACGGCGCCGATGTCGAGGCGGCGCAGGCGTTCCGGGAGCTGCTTCTGGTTCCAGGGGGCCGAGTCGATCACCTGGAGGGTGCGGGCGAAGGGGGTGCGGACCGGGGAGTCGGATGACAGGAAGGCGATCTGGTCGTCGATCTTCCAGGCGCCCGTCCGGCGGGCCACGTCCTCCACCAGGCCGGCGCGGGTGACGGCCGGATCGGGGTCCAGCAGGTAGGCGCCCGGATCGCGGACGTCCACCGGGTCACCGGGGGTCGCCACCAGGGTGTGGCCGGCCGGGAGCAGCGTGGCGCGGGTGGCGGCCGTCGCCAGCGCGGGCGACCAGGCCGCAGCCTCCTTCATGTCGCGGTCCACGGAGACGAACTCCAGCTCCCAGCCCGCGGGCACGGCGTCGTGGGGGATGCCGGGGGCCGCCTTGATGCCCACGCGCTCCACGCGCTCGGCCAGCCCGACGCACCAGGCCACCGGCGGGTCGCTGTCGCCGAAGCGCTTGCGGCCGCGGTCGGTGCGACGGGCCGGGTCGACGAAGACCGCGTCGACACCGGAGAGGTCGACGTCGCGGACGTCGGCATCGAGCGTGATGACCCGCTCCCCCACCTCGTAGGCCCGCGCGTTGCGCGCCGCCATCCACAGGTGCACCGGGTCCCGGTCCACGCCGGTGACGTGGCTGTCGCGCGCGAGTGCGACGAGGTCCCCACCGATCCCGCAGCACAGATCCGCGATGTGGGCGGCCCCGCGGTAGCGGGCGCGACGGTGCTCGGCCACCACCTCCGCCGAGGCCTGCTCCCACCCGGCGCGGGTGAAGAACATCTGGTCGGCCCGGCTGAACTTGCCCCCCGCGCGGCCGCGCAGCTCCTGCTGCCCGAACGCGTCGATCACGAGCTGCGCCGGGAACCGGGAGCGCAGCCGGGTGCTCAGCCGCATCCCCGCCGCGCCGGTGACGTCCTGGCCGGCGAGCAGGGCCAGCAGCTCGACGCCGGCCGGTGCCGTCAGCGCCTCGTAGCGAGCCAGCAGCTCCGGCTCGGTGACCATCGCAGAAGTATCTACGGGGCCGCTGGGCGCATGCACATCACCCGCACGGAGGACGTCCAGCACCGTCCTGCCTAACCCGGCGTTGGGTCGGATGTGCAGGAATGCACACCCGGACACACCCTCTCCGACGGTGCCGAGGACTCGACCGGGTCATCCTCTGATGACCGACCTCGGAGACGCCATGACCAGCACCGTGTACTGCCCCGACTGCCACCGCCCCGCCGTGGTGCTGAGCCGGTTCAGCCTCGACGAGGCCACCGGTCCCGCTGAGTACCTGCGCATCCGGTGCGCCGGGGCGCTGACCCTGCTCGTCACCAGCGACGAGGCCCCACCCTGTGAGGGGTGAACACCCCGGCTCACGCCAGCGCGTCCAGCACCACCCGGAACCGCGCCTCGCCCGACATCATCCGCGCGTGGGCCTGCTCGGCCGACGCGAGCGGCAACACCTCGTTCAGCGACCGGATGTCGTGCTGCACGCTGAACGCGAGGCCGTCCTCGTTCTCGATCGCGCTGCCCGTCAGGCTCCCGGCCACCGTGCGCGTCCCGAAGATCAGGTCGCTGGTCTGCACGGAGATCGGGTCGGCCGCAGCGCCGACGACGAGCAGCCGGCCGCGCGGGGCGAGCCCCGGAACCAGCGGCGACATCGATGCGCCGCTGGCCGCGGTGGCGACGATGGCGGCCGCGCCGCCGAGCTTCTGCAGTGCCGCTCCGGGGTCGTCGGCGGTCGGTGGTGCCGGTGGCCGGCTCTCGCCTCGACCCGCAGGCGCACCTGCCCGGGCAGCGGATCCACGACCTCGCGGTGGCGACCTACGTGCTGCTGGTGCGCACGTCCGCAGGCAAGTGGTTCGACGAGACCGTCACGTCCGCGCTCGGCCCGACGCCGCCCGCCCACGGGTACAGCGGACCGGTGCCGTGGCCGCTGGCGACACCCGCGAACTGGCTGCTGGTGGCCGCGATCGTCGCCGTCGCCGTGATCGGGGCGCTGCGCCGCACACCCTGGCGGATCGTGACGGCGCTGGGCCTGATCATCGTGGCGACGGTGGCGGCCCGGCTGCTCAAGCTCGAACTGCACCGCCCGGCGCTGACGTCCTCGACCAACGTCGCGGCCAACAGCTTTCCCAGCGGTCACGTCACGCTCGCGACGGCCACGGTGATCGCGCTGCTCATGGTGCTCCCGCGGGCGCTGCGCCCGCTCGTCGCGGTGGCCGGGGCGGGCTGGGTCACGGCGGTCGGCGTCGCCACCCTGCTCGCCGGCTGGCACCGGCCCAGTGACGTGCTCGGCGCCGTCCTGCTGACCGCGGCGGTGGCCGGGGTCGCCGCCGCGGCGCTGCGGGCCGGTGCACCGGAGCCCGCGACACACCGGTTCCCCGCACCCGTGCCGTACCGCGATGTCGACACGGTGCCGGTGCCGGCCGGGCGGAGCGGGACCCGCCTCCGCTGATCGGACGCGGTCCGCCGGGCCGGGCGACCCCGGGATCGTCAGCGCCGTGCGGCGGCAAACCGTGGCAGGCTTCGACGCGTGCACCAGACGTCCCTCTTCGAGGCGGCGGGCGGCGAGGCCGCATTCCTCGCGCTGGCAACCGCCCACCACGAGCGCTGCCTGCAGGACCCCGTGCTGAACCACCCGTTCTCCCATCCGGGCCACCCCGATCACCTCGCCCGCCTCGGCCACTACTGGGCGGAGGTGTTCGGCGGGCCACCGGTCTACTCGACCACCTGTGGCGGTCATCCGGCGATGCTGGGCATCCACGCCGGTCAGGGGGCCGAGAGCGATCTCGGCGAACGGTTCGTCACCTGCTTCGTGCAGGCCGCCGACGACGCACAGCTCCCGGCCGACCCGCAGCTGCGTGCCGCCCTGCGCGCCTACATGGAGTGGGCCGTCGCCGAGGTGATGGCGTACGCGCCGCCGGGCAGCCAGGTACCCGGCGATCTCCCCGTTCCGCGCTGGACGTGGGACGGCCTCGATCGGGACCCGGGAGGACCGGGGACCCCGGCCTCGTGACGGAGGTCGTACGCCCGCAGTTCTGTTCCGCGCTAAAGTGAACTATACGTTCAGTTCGCTTCAGCCGGAGAACCCATGTCGAGCACACCGAAGACCTTCTTCATCACCGGCGTCAGCACCGGCCTCGGCCGGGCGTTCGCCACCGGGGCGCTCGCGGCGGGTCACACCGTCGTCGGCACGGTGCGCAGGCAGTCCGACGTCGACGCGTTCGTCGCGCTCGACCCGGCCCGCGCGCACGCCCGGATCCTCGACGTCACCGACGACGCCGCCGTCACCGCGACGGTCGCCGACGTCGAGGCCGCGATCTCCCCCATCGACGTGCTCATCGTCAACGCCGGGTACGGCCACGAGGGCATCCTCGAGGAGTCGACGATGGACGAGCTGCGCCGCCAGTTCGACGTCAACGTCTTCGGCGCCGTCGCCACGATCAAGGCCGTGCTGCCCGGCATGCGAGAGCGCCGCAGCGGCCACATCTTCACGGTGACCTCGATGGGCGGGCTCACCACGTTCCCCGGACTGGCGTTCTACCACGGCAGCAAGTACGCCCTGGAAGGCATCACCGAGACGCTCGCCAAGGAGGTCGCCGGGTTCGGCGTGCACGTCACGGCCATCGAGCCGGGCGGCTTCCGCACCGACTGGGCGGGCCGTTCCATGGTGCGTGCCGAGCGTTCGATCGCCGACTACGACGAGCTGTTCGGGCCGGTCCGGGCGAACCGGGAGGCCGGCAGCGGCCGCCAGCTCGGCGACCCGGAGAAGGCCGCAGCGGCCATCCTGCAGGTGATCGACGCCCCGCAGCCGCCCGTGCACCTGCTGCTGGGCTCCGACGCGCTGCGCCTCGTCGGGCGTGGCCGGGAGGCCGTCGACGAGGACTTCCGGACCTGGGACGCCCTCTCGCGCTCCACCGACTTCCCCGACGGCGCGCAGATCCGGTGAACCCGGACCAGCAGATCGAGGCGAACCGGCCGCAGCGGCCACGCAGCGTCCGGGCCCGGGAGTCGGTGCTGGCGGCCACCGACGCGCTGCTCGCCGCCGGTGGCCTCGCCGCGGCGACGATCGACGCGATCAGCGCGCGCTCGGGCGTCAGCAAGGCCACGATCTACAAGCACTGGCCCAGCCGGACGGCGGTGGCGGCGGAGGCGTTCGGGCTGCGGATGGCCAGCACGCTGCCGCTGCCCGACACGGGATCCGCGCGCGGCGACTTCGGCGCGCAGGTCCGGCTGGTCAGCGAGTTCTACGCCAGCCCGGCGGGCACGGTGTTCGCGCAGCTGCTCGCGGCCTCGGTGACCGACCCGGAGGCGGCCACGTTCTTCCGGACGTTCTTCCTCGCGGGGCGGCGGCAGGCGATCGCGACGATGTGGCAACGTGGGCTGGACCGGGGCGAGGTCGACGCCGGCATCGACGTCGAGGTCGCCCAGGACATCCTGTTCGGCCCGCTGATCTTCCGACTGCTCACGGGGCACGCGCCTCTGACCGTCGAGCAGGCCGACCAGATCGCCGACGCAGCGCTGCGCGGACTGCTCACCGACGCCGGGCGCGCCGTGGCCGCCCGCGACCAGCTCTGATCACGAGGAGCGAGAACACCGTGAAGTACGTGAAGCTGGGTTCGACCGGACTCGACGTGTCGACCATCTGCCTGGGCGCGATGAGCTTCGGCGACCCGGAGCGGGGCAACCACCATTGGTCACTCGACGAGGAGGCCGCGCGCCCGCTCATCCGCCACGCCCTCGAGGCCGGCATCAACTTCGTCGACACCGCCAACGTCTACTCGGCCGGGTCGAGCGAGGAGATCATCGGCCGGGCGCTGGCGGAGTTCGCGAACCGCGACGAGATCGTGCTCGCCACGAAGCTCAACGGTCGCATGCGGCCGGGGCCCAACGGGGCCGGCCTGTCGCGCAAGGCCGTGCTGGCCGAGATCGACAACAGCCTGCGCCGGCTCGGCACCGACCACGTCGACCTCTACCAGATCCACCGCTGGGACCCGACCACGCCGATCGAGGTCACGATGGAGGCGCTGCACGACGTCGTGAAGGCGGGCAAGGCGCTGCACATCGGCGCGTCGTCGATGTGGGCGTGGCAGTTCGCCAAGGCCCAGCACACCGCCGACCTGGGCGGCTGGACGCGGTTCGCCACGATGCAGAACCACTACAACCTGCTCTACCGCGAGGAGGAGCGCGAGATGCTCCCGCTGTGCGCGGACGAGGGCGTCGGCGTCATCCCGTGGAGCCCGCTCGCCCGCGGCCGGCTCGCCCGCGACTGGGACGAGACGACGGCACGCACCGAGACCGACGAGTTCGGCAAGACGCTCTACCACGAGTCCGACCGGGTCGTCGTCGAGCGCGTCGCCGAGATCGCGGCCAAGCGCGGCGTGTCGCGGGCGCAGGTGGCGCTGGCGTGGCTGCTGAGCAACCCGACCGTCACCGCGCCGATCGTCGGCGCCACGAAGGTCGGACACCTCGACGACGCCGTGGCCGCGGTCGACCTGGAGCTCGACGACGACGAGATCGCCCTGCTCGCGGAGCCCTACGAGCCGCACGCGGTGGCCGGCTTCGCCTGATCCCTACTTCGGTAGCAGGACCTCGCCCTCCAGGCCGTCGGGGTCGCGGAAGAACATGCTCAGCGCCCCGCCGAAGTCGTTGACCTGACCGTCGCCGGCACCGGCTGCGACGAGGCGTTCGCCGATCGTGGCGAACGCCTCGGGCGACGCCGCGTGCAGCCCGACGTGGTCGATGCGGCCGCGCCCCCACATCGGGGTCTGCCGGTCGGCCTCGGCGTTGCCGTCGATCACGACGATGTTCAGCTCGGTGTGCGGGCCGATCCGGATCACCGTCATCGTCTCGCCGGGACCGTGCGGGCGGGTCGGCCCGAC
Source organism: Pseudonocardia sp. GCM10023141 (assembly GCF_042653605.1). Classification (NCBI taxonomy): domain Bacteria; kingdom Bacillati; phylum Actinomycetota; class Actinomycetes; order Pseudonocardiales; family Pseudonocardiaceae; genus Pseudonocardia; species Pseudonocardia sp. GCM10023141. The sequence goes on along the minus strand of NZ_JBHSIR010000018.1, from coordinate 26,955 downwards.
CTCGGCGTCGAACACCTCGCGGTAGAAGGCGCCCAACCGCGCGACGTCGTGCGAGATCCAGGCGATGTGGTTGACCCCGTCCAGCAGCATGGCGGCAGCCTACGACGGCCCTACCCTCCGCGACAGTTCCGCATCACGCAACAGATGCCGCAATTCACAACTTGACCCTTGACCGGGCCCGAGCACGGTCCCTACCGTGCCCTGCAGATTGATATATCAGCAGAGGAGCCCGCCGTGGCCACGTTCACCCTGACCCTGAGCTGCCGGCAACGTCCGGGCATCGTGCACGCCGTCAGCCGGTTCCTGTTCGAGCACGGCTGCGACATCGTCGAGCACCAGCAGTTCGACGACCCGATCCGCGACACGCTGTTCCTGCGCACGGCGTTCGCCTCCACCGGCGACGTCGACGCCGCCGGGCTGGCCGCGGCGTTCGACCCCGTGGCCGCCGAGTTCGGGATGGCGTTCACGCTCACCGGCGACAGCCCGCAGCGGGTGCTCGTGATGGTCTCGCGGCTGGGCCACTGCCTCAACGACCTGATCTTCCGGTGGCGCGCGGGCAGCCTCGGCGCCGAGCTCGTCGCCGTCGTGTCCAACCACGACGACCTGCGCCCGATGGCCGAGGCCGCCGGGCTGCCCTACATCCACCTCCCGGTCACCCCCGACACCAAGCCGGCCGCCGAGCAGCGGCTGCTGGAGCTCGTCGACGTCCACCGCGCCGACCTGGTGGTGCTCGCCCGCTACATGCAGGTGCTCTCGGACGGCATGTGCCGCGCCCTGCACGGCCGCGCGATCAACATCCACCACTCGTTCCTGCCCGGCTTCAAGGGAGCCAAGCCCTACCACCAGGCCTACGACCGCGGGGTGAAGCTCGTCGGCGCCACCGCGCACTACGTCACGCCCGAGCTGGACGAAGGGCCGATCATCGAGCAGGAGGTGATCCGCATCGACCACACCTACGACTCGCGGGCGCTGTCCACGGTCGGGCGCGACGCCGAGGCGCTCGCGCTGTCGCGGGCCGTGCGCTGGCACTGCGAGCGGCGCGTGCTGCTCAACGACCGGAGCACGGTCGTCTTCCGCTGACCTGTCAGCGGGTGCGGGCCTGGCGCTCCACGCCGAGGTGGCGCAGCAGGTTGACCGAGAACCGGTCCCCCATGCGCTGCATGGTCGCCTGCATCACGCGGGTGACAGCGGGCGCGGCGAGCCGCGGCAACGGCAGCTCGACGTGCAGCTTCAGGGCGATCACCAACCGCGTGCCGCCTGCGATGTCGGACAGGTCGTAGCTGCCCTCGGCGCCCGCCTGCTCGGTGACGCCGCGGGGCGGGGCGTGGGTGTAGTCGATCCGCCTGCCCTCGTCGAACGTCATCTCCTCGGTGAAGACGGGGCTGATGCCGACCCCGAGCACCGTGAGCCCGACCAGGTACCACCGCCACAGGTCGCCCTCGGTCTCGATCCGTTTCAGCAGCGGCGTGAGCTTCGGCAGCAGCACGGGGTCGGTGAGCACGGCCCAGATCGCGGAACGCTCGGCGGCGACCACGGCCTCGGAGTTCGTGGTCGCGGAGAAACGGCTCATCGTGAGGACTTCCCGCCTTCGGCCCGAACGGAACCCCCGGGACCGCCCCGGAGCCGCGCGCGCTCATCTTCGCACCTCACGATCACCGGCGCCGTCACGATGCGAACCCCGAGACGCCGAGCGGCGCCGGGGTCGCCGTCGCGGGGGTCGACGCCAGCAGGTGCTGCGGGAGCACCGGGCCGTCGGCAAGCACCAGCGGTGTCAGCTGCGCGGCGGTGGCCGGGCGGCCCAGCAGGTGGCCCTGCACCAGGTCGCAGCCCTGGTGGCGCAGCTCGTGGAGCTGCCCGGGACGTTCGACGCCCTCGGCGACCGAGCGCAGCCGCAGGTGGCGGGTGAGGTCGAGCAGGCCGCGCAGGAACTGCCGCTGCTGCTCGTCGTGGTCGATGTGGGCCACGAAGAACTGGTCGATCTTCACAGTGTCCACCGGCGTGCGCGCTAGCCGCGAGAGCGTGCTGTAGCCGGTGCCGAAGTCGTCGAGCGCGAGACGCACCCCCAGCGCGCGCAGCCGGGCCATGACGTCGAGTGCGGTGTCGGGCCGGTTGTTGAGGGCGATCTCGGTCATCTCCAGCGCGAGCTGCCCGGGGCCGAGCCCGTTCACGTCGAGGAGGTGCGCGATCCGGTCGGGCATCGCGGTGTCGCTGAACTCCATCGGGTTGACGTTGACCGCGACGCGCAGCCGCCGGTGGCCGGTGCCGGCGTTCCAGCGCGCCAGCTGCGCGCACGACTGCTCCAGCATCAGCGCCGTCAGCTGCTCGGACAGGCCCAGTGACTCGCAGATCGGCACGAACGTGGCAGGCGGGATCTCGACGCCCTCGTGCGTCCAGCGGGCGAGCGCCTCCAGCGCCGCGATCCGGCCGGTCACGGGGTCGACCACCGGCTGGTAGTGCGCCTGGACCTCGCCGTGCTCCAGCGCCGACGCGAACGCGCCGTGCAGCGGCCGGCTGCGGTCGGCCGCGTGACGCCCGGGCGTGTCCGCCGCGACGGAGTGGGTGCCGACCTCACCCTTGCCTGCCGTCTTGACCGCGTACATGGCGACGTCGGCGCGGTGCAGCAGCACGCCGGCCCGAGCGGCTCCGGCGCCGGCCTCCGTCGCGCCGATCGGCTGCGGCTCCTGGGTGGCGACGCCGATGCTGGCCGACATCGCGATCGTGCGCTCCGCGACGTGGAAGGGCTCCTGCATCGCCTCCAGCAGGCGGTTCGCGACGCGTCGGGGATCGGCGCCCTGCTCGACGAGCACCGCGAACTCGTCGCCACCCAGCCGGGCCAGCGTGTCGGACGCGCGCAGGGCGGCGTGCAGCCGGTCGGCGACCTGGACCAGCAGCACGTCGCCCGCAGCATGCCCGAGCGTGTCGTTGACCGCCTTGAACCCGTCGAGGTCGATGAACGCCACCGAGACGGGCTGCGGTGACCGCGCCGCCAGGTCGAGCGCGTGGCCGAGCCGGTCGAGGAACAGCGCCCGGTTGGCCAGCCCGGTGAGCCCGTCGTGGAACGCGAGGTGGTGCAGCTGCACCTCCCGCTGCTCGACGGTGCGGGTGAGCTGCTGGTTCTCCAGCACGGTGACGTACTGCCGCAGCAGCACGAGCAGCACCAGCACCACCACGAGCAGCATGACGACGATCCCGAGCCCGTGGCCGCTCATCGAGCGGATCCCGACACCCACCACCGCCGCGGTGAGCGGGAGGTAGGGCAGCATCCCGGCGCTCGTGGCGCCGCGCGAGCCGAGGCCGGGAACGGGCATCGGGTCGGGCACCGCCTGGGTGCGTCGCACGAACATCCCGGCGACGCCGAACAGGCAGAACGCGAACCGCCAGCCCCACTCGACGATCGTGCCGGTCAGGTAGGTGCCCTCGGCGACCTGGTAGGCGAAGGCCGTGTCGGAGGCGGCCATCGCGACGACCCCGGCCCCCAGCAGGCCCCAGCGCAGCGGATCGTCGCGGGTCTGGGCGACGGTGAGGACGGTGACGGTCAGCAGCACCACATCGGCCAGCGGGTAGGCGATGGAGACCGCCGCCGTCAGCGGCGAGCCACCGGCGCCGGAGATGATCGATTCGAGGGCGATCACCCAGGCCAGCAGCCCGATCGCGCAGCCGACGATGAGTGCGTCGAGCACCCGGCGCCAGGTGCCCGGCCCGGCACCCGGCGGAGCGAGGCAGACGAGCCCGGTGAACGCGGCCACCGCGAAGCCGAGGAAGCCGACGTCGGCGAGGCTCGGGTACGGCGACGCGACGCGCAGGACCTCCTCGTAGAGCGTCCACACCGCCTGGCCGGCACCCCATGACCAGCAGGCGATCGCCAGTGCCAGCCAGCCGCGGCGGATGCGCCCCGCCGTGCGGAGCGCGCCGCGCAGGCAGCCCAACCCCCCACCGAGCGCCAGCACGAGCACGCCCACGTTGGCCACGAGCTGCGCCGGCTCACGCGGCAACGCGGCCCCGAGACCGCCGATGACCAGCAAAGCCACGGCAGCACCGAGCCCGGCAGCTGCGCCGCTGGAGCGCAGGAGGCGAGCAGTGGGCAGTGCGGTCACGGACGTCCAACGAGTCAGGGCGGTGGAAGGCGCCATATCGTTGCAGAGACATCCGCACGACCTCCGGGCGCGTCGAGCACCGCGCACCCGGACCATGGGAGCTGATCACGTGTTCCACCCTCGCCACCGCCCCCACGCCGCCGATCCCGGACCGGTGGCTCCCTGATGGCGAGCGGTGGTGCGTCAGCCGAGGCGCTGCTGCCCCCTGCCACCGTCGCGGTGCTGGCGCAGTGCCTCCGCACGGCCACCGGCGGCCCGGTGGCTGCGGTCACCGCCGCGGTCGAGCAGGTGGACGGGCTGGCGCTCAGCGAGCGGGTGCGGCTCGTGCGCGACGCGTTGCTGGCCGACCTGCCCGCCGGCTATCCCGCGTTCGCGGCGGTGATCCGGGACTGCCTGGTGCTGCCCGCGTTCACCGGCTGGCTGATCTGGCCGGTCAGCGAGGCCGTCGCGGCCCGGGCCACGGGCGCAACGGGACCGGCGGCCGGGGACGCGTTCGAGGACGGCCTCGCCCTGCTGGCCACCCTCACCCCCCGGCTGACGGCCGAGTTCGCACTGCGACAGTTCCTGCGCGCCGATCTGGAGCGCACCCTGGCGGTCGCCGCGGGCTGGGCGTCAGCACCCGATGCGCACGTGCGACGCCTGGCCAGCGAGGGCACCCGCCCGCGCCTGCCGTGGGCCGTGCGGGTGCCCGCGATCCTCGCCGATCCCGCCTGCACCGTGGCGATCCTCGACCGGCTCTACCGCGACCCCTCCGACTTCGTGCGCCGGTCGGTGGCCAACCACCTCAACGACATCAGCCGCGGCGACCCCGCGGTCGCGACGGCCTCCGCGGCGCGGTGGGCGGCCGCGCCCGATGCGAACACGCCCCAGGTCGTGCGGCACGCGCTGCGCAGCCTGATCAAAGCGGGCGATCCGCTGGCGCTGGGACTGCTGGGGTTCGACGAGCCGACGGCGATCGCGATCGACGGGCCCACCCTCGACGTCGGCGTCGTCCCGATGGGAGGCTCGCTGGCGTTCTCGGGCACGGTCACCAACACCGGGCCGAGCCCCACCAAGGTCGTCGTCGACTACGTGGTGCACCACCAGAAGGCCAACGCCACCCTCACCGCGAAGGTCTTCAAGCTCACCACCCGCACGCTCGCACCCGGCGAGGTGCTCGCGCTGGACCGCCGCCACTCCTTCGCCCCGATCAGCACGCGCCGCTACCACCCCGGCGAGCACGCGCTGGAGCTACAGGTCAACGGGCGACGGTTCGGGCGGCAGGCGTTCGTGCTCGACGTGCCGTGATTGCCGTGGCGCGGACGGCACACCTCGCGACGGGATGGCCCTAGACTGTGTGCAGTCGCTCCAGACCTCCGGTGGCTGTCGCCCATGCATCACAGGGTGCCGACTTCCACAGAGGGCTCCGCCATGGCACCGCACGACGAGACGGCACTGCGGGAGCCGGCCCTTGGACCGTCGGACCTGATCAGGACACCCGTCGTCCCGGACGTCGCGCAGATCTCCACCGCGGTGATCCATCCGGATCGGCTGCTGGCGGTGGCCCGGAGTGGGCTGCTCGACACCGCACCCGATACCCACTTCGACGACCTGGTCCGGCTCGCCCGTGACGTCGCGGGCGGCCGGCGCGCGTTCTTCACGGTCGTCGACGCCCACCGGTCGTTCTGGAAGAGCACGGTGGGCGTGGAACCCGGCCTGGGGCGGGAGGCGAGCGTCGAGGACAGCCTCAGCCAGATCGTCATCGCCACCGACACCGCACTGTTCGTCGAGGACGCCCGCAGCGACGACCGCACCCGATCGCTCGCGGCGGTGACGCTGCTGGGCATCGGGGCCTGCATCGTCCACCCGGTCCGCGACGCGGTCGGCCACGTCATCGGCGGGCTGTGCGTCACCGACAGCGAGCCGCGCACCTGGACGGCATCCCAACGGCGCGGCGTGGCCACGCTCGCCAGGGCGGTGGGGGTCGAGGTCCAACTGCACCGAGCACTCGCGCTCTCCCGGGCACAGGTCAACGCCATGCGGGACGCGCGCGACGAGCAGGCGGCACTGGCCCGATCGCTGCAGGACAGCCTGCTGCCGCCACAGCTGCCTGCCATCCCGGGGATCGACACCGCCGCGGCGTACCTGCCCGCCGGGCACGGCGTCGAGGTCGTCGGGGACTTCTACGACCTCTTCGAGACCGACGGCCGCTGGTGGGCCGTGATGGGCGACGTCTGCGGCCACGGGGTGGAGGCCGCCAAGCTGACCGCGCTGGCCCGTTACACCATCCGCACCGAGGCGGCGCATCCCGATGCGACCCCCGGCGGCGTCCTGCGCCGGCTGCACGACGCGCTGCTGGCCCAGCACGGCCGCACCAAGCTCGTGACGGCGGCGGTGGCCCGCCTGCACCCTGGGCCCGACGGGGTCACCGGGGTCCTCTGCAGCGCGGGGCACGAACCGGTCCTGATCCGCCGGGCCGACGGCGGCATCGACGTGCCGCCCGCCCGCGGCAGGCTCCTCGGCATGACCTGCGACGTCCACCTCCCCGACGTCGACTTCACCCTCGGCCCCGGCGACGCGCTGGTGCTCTACACCGACGGCGTCACCGAGGCCCGCGCCGGCCGCGGACAGGAGCTCTTCGGCGACCAGCGGCTCGCCGCGGTGCTCGCGCAACGGCCCGGCCGCCTCGACGCCGTCGCGATCGTCGACAGCGTCCTGCATTCCGTCGCGCAGCACCATCGCGGCTACCACCCCGACGACACCGCGGTCATGGTCATCCTGGCCTGAGGACCCCGATAGGGCCGGTGCTCCCCGGCCGCCGAATCCGGGAATATTTCACCGATCACCAAAACTCGACCCTTTTCCGATCCCTGAAATACCGCGCATTGCCCATGTCCCGGACCCGGACTATTCATGGGATATGAGAATCGGAATCCGTCGATGAGCGCCCTGCTCGGCGCCGCCGCCCGCCGCACGCTGACCCAGCTCATCCGCCACGCCTTCCCCCATCCCACCTTTCCCGACGGCCCCTACCAGCGCACGGCCGACAAGGTCGTCGAGCAGGCCGGCGCCGACCCGCGCCTGCTCGCCCAGCTGCTCCAGGGCCTCGACGACCTCGACCGCCTCGGTGATGCACCCTTCACCGCGCTCGACGCCGCCGCTGCCGGCGTGGTGCTGCGCGGGGTCGCCGACACCCCGTTCTTCCGCGCCGTCGTCGACATCGCGGTGGTCGCTCTCTACGACGACCACGAGGTGTGGGAACTGCTCGGCTATGAGGGACCGTCGTTCGACAAGGGCGGTTACCTCAATCGCGGGTTCAACGATCTGGACTGGCTCCCGGAGCCGCGTATCGAGGAGGTGTCGGCATGAATCGTTTCGCCTATGACGACGACGACGTCGTGGTGATCGTCGGTTCCGGCGCGGGTGGCGGCACCCTCGCCAACGAGCTGTGCCAGCAGGGCATCAAGGTCGTCGTGCTGGAGGCCGGCCCGCACCTGACGGGCGCGGACTACCTCAACGACGAGTGGGAGGCGTTCGGCCAGATGGCCTGGACCGACCCCCGCACCACGTCGGGCAGCTGGCGGGTGGCCAAGGACTTCCCGAACCTGCCGGCCTGGATCGTCAAGGCGGTCGGCGGCACCACCACGCACTGGGCCGGGGCCTGCCCGCGGTTCAAGCCCTACGAGTTCCACGCCCGCACGACCTACGGCGACGTCGAGGGCGCCACGTTGCTGGACTGGCCGATCACGCTGGCCGAGCTCGAGCCCTACTACGACCGCGCCGAGATCAAGATGGGCGTGACCCACCGCCACGGTCGGCCCCCGCTGCCGGCGAACAACAACTACAAGGTGTTCGCGAACGGCGCGGAGAAGCTCGGCTACACGAAGTACTCCACCGGTCCCTACGCCACCAACGCCGAGCCCTACGACGGGCGTCCCGCGTCGATCCAGGACGGCTTCAACTTCCAGGGCGACAAGAACGGCTCCAAGTGGTCGACGCTGGTGGCGGAGCTGCCCAAGGCCGAGCTCACCGGCAACCTGGACCTGCGGCCCGACAGCCACGCCGCCCAGATCCTGCACGACAGCAGGGGCCTGGCCACCGGTGTCGTCTGCGTCGACCGCAACGGCACGCTGCGGCGCCAGAAGGCCCGCGTGGTGTGCGTGGCGGGCAACTCGATCGAGACGCCGCGGTTGCTGCTGCTCTCGGCATCGGCGCTGTTCCCGGACGGGCTGGCGAACTCCTCCGGCCAGGTCGGGCGCAACTACATGCGCCACACCACGGCCACGGCGTGGGGCCAGTTCGACAAGCCGGTGAACATGCACCGCGGCGAGACCATGGCCGGTGTCATCGCCGACGAGTCGCGCCTCGACTTCGGCCGCGGGTTCGCCGGCGGCTACTACATGGAGACGATCGCGCTGGGTCCGGCGTTCTTCGCGAAGTTCGTCGCACCCGGCAGCTGGGGTCCCGAGCTCACCTCGATCGTCGACGGCTACCGCAACACCGCCGGGATGTGGATCATCGGCGAGGACATGCCGCAGGCCACCAACCGCATCACGCTCAGCGGCGACACCACCGACGCGAACGGCCTACCGGTGGCCAACGTCCACTTCGACGACCACCCCAACGACGTGGCCATGCGCAAGCACGGGACCCGGCAGGGCACGTCGATCTACGAGGCGGTCGGGGCCGTGCGCACCATCGAGACACCGCCCTACCCCTCCACGCACAACCTCGGCACCGCCCGGATGAGCCTGCGCCCCGGCGACGGCGTGATCGACCGCTTCGGCCGCGCCCACGACGTGCCCAACCTGTTCGTGTCCGACGGCAGCCAGTTCACCACCGGCGCCGCCGCCAACCCGACGCTGACGATCGTGGCGCTGGCCATCCGCCAGGCCGAGTTCATCGCCCGCGAGCTCACCAAGGAGCTGTCATGACGAGCGCACCCGTCACCGCCCCGCCCGACCCCTACGGCTTCCTGCCCGAGGTGCCCACCTTCACGGTGACCAGCACCGACATCGCCGACGGCGTGCCGTTGAAGGCACCGCAGGTCAGCGGCATCTTCGGGGCGGGCGGCGCGGACGTCTCACCGCAGCTGAGCTGGCAGGGCTTCCCGACGGCCACCCGCAGCTTCGCCGTCACCTGCTACGACCCCGACGCGCCCACGGCCAGCGGGTTCTGGCACTGGGCCGTGGCCGACATCCCCGCCGACGTCACGTCGCTACCCACCGACGCCGGCAGCCCCGACGGCTCACGGCTCCCGGAGGGTGCGATCACCCTGCCCAACGACGCGGGGCTGGTGCGCTACCTCGGTGCGGCCCCGCCGGAGGGCCACGGCGTGCACCACTACCACGTGGTCGTGCACGCGGTGGACGTCGCGACGCTCGGAGTGCCCAAGGGCGCGACACCGGCGTTCCTCGGGTTCAACCTGTTCTCCCACACACTGGCGCGCGCCACCATCACCGCGGTCTACGAGCGCTGACGGTCGAGCCACGACACCGGCATCACGCCGGTGTCGTGGCCTCGTGCCGCTGGGAATCGACGTGCTGGGAATCGACGTGCTGGGGACCGACACCGCACGACGCGCACCGCGCACCGTCGGCGGTCCGGTGGCGCGACAGGCTACCGATCTTGTCGCCGAGCCGGAAGCCCATCCCGTGACCGAGCCGGACCAGGTAGCCCTCGTGCTCCAGGGTGTTGAGCAGGTGGTAGGTCGTGCTGAGCTTGAACCCGGCGCGGCGCGCCACCGCCTTGGCCGTGATCGCGTCACCCGCGGCGGCCACCACCTCCAGCACCCTCAGCGCGCGCTGGGCCGAGCCGATCAGACCGCTCGGTTCGCGGTCGGGTTCGGGATCGGGCTGTGGGGACGCCAGCACTGCCGCACTCCTGTCGTGGGTAGGGGTCGGATAAGGGTCTGGCGGCGGGGATCGGTGCCGAGCAGGCTCAGCCGGCGTCGTGGCCCTGCGCGCGGATGCCGTACTGGGCGATCCGGCGGTAGATCGTGGCGCGGCTCATCCCGAGCATCGTGGCCGCCTGCGCGACGGTCGTGCCGGGTTCGCGCAGGCACCGGACGATCTCGTCGCGCTGCACCGTCTCGATCCGGGTCAGCCGCCGCGTCGCCCCGCTGAAGACCTCGGCGGCGAGGTGGCGGGCGTCCACGACGTCGGCGCGGGCCACCGCCGCCCGGACGACGTCGCGCAGCTGCGCGACGTTGCCGGGCCAGTGGAACGTGGTGAGCGCGCGCGCCGCTGCCGGGGTGAACCGCACGGCGCGACCGCGGGCGCGGTGGCCGAAGTAGTGCGCGAGCGGCAGCACGTCGTCGAGGCGGTGGCGCAGCGCCGGGAGCTCGACGACCGTGTCGAGCAGCTCACGCAACGGCGCGGGCACGCCGTCGGGGCCGGGCGCCGTCACCGTGAACGACCGGCCAGCGCCGGTGACGATCCCGGCGAGCTCGGCCGCGGCCCACGACGGCAGGGCGTCGACGCGCCCGACGATGATGCTGGTGTTCTCCTTGCCCAGCTCCGGGCTCCACAGCGCGAGCCACGCCGGCGCGTCCTGCGGTTGCGGCGGGCGCGCGGTGAGCACCCGGTCGTGCGGGCGGACCCCGCCGAGCGCGGCGGCCAGCAGCGCGGTCTTGCCGACGCCGGGCTCGCCGACGACCCCGACCGACCGCCCGGCGGCCAGCGCCGCCTCGACCTCGGCCAGCGCGGTGCCCCAGCCGCCCGACAACGCGGGCAGCGGCTCGTCCTCGTCGGGGTGGGCGAGGTGGACGCGGAACACCTCACCCCGGGCCACCGGGCGGGAGGTGCGACCCCGCCCGCGCGCCAGCATCAGGGCCGCGGTGTTGCCCGCGGCGCTCTGCGCCAGCGCCAGCAGCAGGTTGAACGACTGCTGCGCCCAGGTGGTGAGGTTGACGCTGCCGACGAGCTCACCCGTGGTCGGATCCATGACGGGGACCGCGGCGCAGGTGTATCCCCACAGCTTGGTGCAGTAGTGCTGATCGGCGCGCACCAGCGACGGCACCCGATCGGCCAGTGCCAGCCCGAGACCGGTGGTGCCGGCCTCGCGCTCGGAGTAGCCGAACCCGGGGGCGAGGTAGACGTCGTCGAGGGCGCGCAGCATGCCGCGCTCGCCGCAGACCCGGCTGAGCACCAGACCCTCGCTGTCGGTGAGCATCAGGCTGACGGGCTCGTCGGCCAGCGTCGCGTGCAGCCCGCGCAGCACCTCCTGGCCGCACTCGTAGAACAGCGACCCGTCGTCGACGCCGCCCGCGAACGTGGGGCTCACCGCGTCGAGCGACACCCCGTAGCTCGCGCTGCGCCGCCAGGATGCGGTGAGCCGGGAACCCACCGTCGCGACCCCCCGCGACGCGGCGAGCTGCTCCCGCTCCGAGAGCTGTGCCTCCTCGGCCATACCGCACCTCCGTCGGACGCGTCGTCGCGTCGGTCCCGTACGACTGTCGCACAGGCGCCCCCGCTCGCGCGGGCGTCGGAGTCTCACGCTGAGACGGGTTCAGGAGCGACGGCTTCAGGGGGCGACAGCTTCAGGGGGCGACAGCTTCAGGGGCGACGGTTCAGGTGGCGGCCTTCGCGTCGTGGACCCACAACCCGACCAGCCCGCGGAAGTGGGCGATGAACCGGTCGTGCTCGGCGGGCGGGTAGGTGGCGCGCACGGTGTCGATGAGCAGCTGGTCGAACGAGGCGCTCTCCACCCACTCCAGCACGACCGCGTCGAGGTGGCTGAGCCTGCTGGCGCAGAAGTCGCGGTAGCGGTCGGTCTCGAAGTAGTCATCGGCCAGGCGCCGGTAGGCGGCGAGCTTGTCGGTGTAGGACAGGTCATCGCGGTCGGCGATGGCGAAGTAGGTGGCCGTGTCCAGATCCATCCGGGGCCTGCGATCGGTGACGGCGCAGAAGGCCGTCCAGCGCACCAGCGCGCCCATCGCCCACGGGAAGTAGTAGTGCAGCGACGTCAGCGAGACGTCCGGGCAGGCGTTGGCGTAGTCGATCGGGTGCACCTCGGTGCCCGCCACGAGGTTCTCACACGAGTTGAACTCCCACCGGAAGAACGCGTTGACCAGCCGCGAGATCGTGACGACCTCGTCGCCGACCTCCGGGGTGAGGAAGTCGTGGGCCACCTCGTAGCGATCGTGCATCGGCAGCTCGGGACGGAACTTCATGACCATCGTCTCGGCCCCGATCGACAGCGACCGCGCGAAGACGTCGTAGCCCTCCACCGCCTTCTGCAGGTGCATCAGCCGCTGGCCGGACTCATCGTAGGCGGCGTGCAGGTCGGCCGGGCCCTGCAGGTGGGTGACACCCACCCAGGCCCCGCCGTCGTAGGGCTTCATGAACATCGGGTAGCCGATCTTCTCGGCGATCTCGTCGAGGTCGAACGGCTTGTTGTAGCGGGCCGCCGTGTAGGCCCACTTCGCGTTGTCCGGCGGGTTCTTGAACGGCACCAGCACCGTCTCCGGCACCTTGAGGCCGAGGCGCATCATCGCGCAGTACGCCGCGTGCTTCTCCATCGACTGGAACGTGAACGGGCTGTTGAGCAGGTACACGTCGTCCATCAACGCGACCTTCTTGAGCCATTCGCGCGGCACGTAGTACCAGTACGCCAGCCGGTCGATGACGAGGTCGTAGCTCGGCGTGGCCCGCAGGTCGAACGGCTCGATCGTGATCCGCTCGACGTCGAGCTCGTGCTGCTGGCCTGCCGCGTCGCGGATCGGGCCGGCGCGGCGCGCAAGCTCCTCGAACGCGGCAGGCCAGTCCTCCTCGGTGCCGAGCAGGAGCCCCACGAGGTGCTTGTTCACAGGTTGCCTCCGGTGATCCGCGGCAGGTGGTGGGCGAACTGGCGCTGCCACCACGGCCAGTCGTGCGCCACGTCGTTGCCCCACAGGTCCAGCTCGTGCGGGATGTCGCGCGAGCCGAGCAGCTCGGCAAGCTTCCGCGTGCTCGGCAATGCGCCGGTGGTGTCCTCCCACATGCCCTGCCCGCACACCAGCGTCAGTGCCACCGCGGCGCGCAGCCAGTCGAGGTGCTCGCCGTGCAGGTTGGCGACGTAGTCGATCGGGTTGTGGAAGTAGAGGGCCTCGCCGCGCTCGCCCCAGCCGTGCCACGACGCCGGGTCGTAGTTGCCCGACAGGCACAGCGCGCGCGGGAACAGGTCGGCCCGGCGCAGCGCGATGTTGGCGGCGTGGAACGCACCGAGGCTGGGCCCGGTGACGACGATCGGCTCCGGCCCGCCGCAGTCCTCGTGGATCAGGCCGACGACCTGGTCGACGATCCACGACTCGTACGCGTCGTGGCGCCGCGCCCGCTCCTCCAGCGGCAACGACCGGTTCGACCAGGTCTGCCCGTCGATGCTGTCGACGCAGTACAGCTTGAGCTGCCCGCCGTCGATCGCGTCGGCGACGGCGTCGACGAGGCCGTGGGACTCGAGGTCGACGGCGCTGCCGTTCTCCGCGGGGAAGGCCAGCACCGGACGGCCGTAGTGGCCGTAGGCGACGACCGACAGGTTCCTGCCGAGAGCGGGCGACCACAGGTCAGCCGTTCGCCGCCTCATTCACACCTCCGTCAGGGCCCGCCGCACGGGAGTCGGCGCAGGGGAGTCGGTGCCGCCGCGTCAGCGTAGTGGCGCCGGGCCCGCTACGGGACCGGGATCATCCACGTCAACACGGTGGCCTGCAGCTGCGAGATGACGCCGACGACGCCGGCCAGCGCCACCGACCACAGGAACGGCTGGTGCAGCAGGTGACCCTCCGTGCCGCGCTGCCCCGATCGCCGTGGCGCCGATCGAGAGGTTCTGCGGCGAGATCATCTTGCCCATCATCGCGGAGAACAGGTCGGTGGCGCGCCCCTGGTCGATGCCCAGAATCGGCGCGGTGAGCCGGCCCGGCACGATCAGCGGGTTGCCCAGCCCGCCGACGCCAGGCCGGCCGGTTGGTAGTCCTGGACCCTCAGGCGAACACGTCCGCCACGTACCGGGCGTGGTCGCGCTCCATCTCCGTCATCCAGGCGCTCGCCGCCGCCGCGGACGCCCCGGTGGCCTCGGCGTAGATCCGGGCGCAGGTGTCGTGGACCGCAGGCGCCATCCGCAGGCCGTCACCGCACACGTAGACGGTCGCGCCGCGGCGGAACAGCTCCGCCACCTCGGCACGGTCGGCCCACAGCCGGTCCTGCACGAACGTCACCCCGTCCGACGGCGCCGCGCTGAACGCAGGCCGGACGTCCACGACGCCGTCGCGCTGCCACGCGGCGAGCTCGTCGCGGTAGAGGTAGTCGACCTCGGGGTGGTCGCAGCCGAAGAACAGCAGCGCGGGAGCGGGCCGCTCCCCCAGCTCGGCTGCCTGCAACGCGCGGTCCTGCAGGAACCCGTGGAACGGGGCCAGCCCGGTGCCCGCACAGATCATCACGATCGGCGTGGTCAGCTCGGCGGGCGGGTGGAACGCCAGGTTCGACGGGCGCACCGTGACGGCGACCTTCGTGCCCGGCCGGGCACCGGCGAGGTAGGTCGACGCCGTGCCCTCGTAGGTGCCGCTGCCCGACAGCGCGGGCGCGTTGAGCACGGCGACGGTCAGCGTCACGTGGTCGTCGCGCCACCGCGGCGACGACGAGATCGAGTACTGCCGCGGGGTCAGCGGCGTCAGGAGCTGCAGGAACGCCGCGAACGGCAGCTGGCAGGCCGGGTAGCGCTCGAGCAGGTCGAGCACCGTGACGCGGTGGGCGAGGATCTCGTCGCGATGGCGGTCCGGGTCATCGGCGAGCGCCTGCAGCGCCACCCGGTCGGGCGGGCACACCGTGGCCTCGGCGAGCACCTCGAGCTGGCGGCGCGTGGCCGGCTGCGCGAGCTCGACGTAGCTGGCCAGCAGCTCCCCCGCCGTCACGGCCGAGTCGAGCGGCAGGAACGTCTGCCCGCCCGCCCCGATGCGGATCACGGTCTGGGCGTCGCGGGCGAGCCCGAACCGGCGCAGCGCCCGGTCGACCGACGCCGCGGGGTTCAGCGGGAGCACGGCCAGGTAGTCACCGGCGCGGTAGGTCGCACCCGCGGGCAGGGCGATCTCGAGGTGCCGCTTGGACCGGGCCCCCGCCGCCGTCATGTCCACCAGCTCGCGGTTGGCCACGATCGTGCCCAGCTGCAGCTTGTTCTGCCGCAGGATCGGGTCGCGCGTGGCGCCGACGAACTCGACCTCCAGCAGCGGCGACGCGGCGGGCGCGGCCCCGTCCTGACCGAACGCGGCGCTCACCGGGCCCCAGAACCCGCCGTACCAGTCCTCGAAGTCACCGAAGAAGTCACCGCGGGCGTTGGCCTCGCCGCGGGGCAGCACCCGGTGGGCGCCTGCGCGCGCCAGGTTCTCGTCCACGGCCGTGGGGATGGCCTGGTAGGTGCGCGCCCAGTCCTTGTTGCCGCACCCGAACACGACGTACCGGACACCGTCGAGCGCCCCGGCCGGCAGGGTGCGCACCCACGGCAGGAACGCGCGGGCGTTGTCGGGCGGCTGGCCCTCGTAGGAGGAGGTGACGACGACGAGCAGGCCGTCGGTGGGCAGCGTGCCCACCCTGCTGTCGAGCGTGGCGACCGTTGGGCTGTAGCCGCGCTGCCGGGCGTCGTTGGCGATGCGCTGGGCGAACGCCTCGGACGTGCCGGCGTTGGAGCCGTAGAGCACCGTGACCGGGATGTCGTTCGCCTCCCCGGAAGCCGCAGCGGTGCGAGGCGTGGCGGCCGGTTCGGCTCCCGCGACGATCGTCGTGGCGCGCCGGCGCGCGTGGACGTACAGGCCCTCCGGCTTGATCGTCAGCGTCTGCTTGATCTTGAGCCGGTAGTCCGGGTCGGCCGGGGACAGGTCGAAGCGCTGCAGCATCATCGCCAGGAACAGGGTGGCCTCCTGCAGCGCGAACCCGCGACCGATGCACGAGCGCTGCCCGTTGCCGAACGGCTTCCACGCGTTCGCCGCCAGCGTCGTGGCCCGGTCGAAGGAGAACCGGTCGGGGTTGAACTCCGCGGCGTCGGGGCCCCAGACGGCCGGGTCGCGGTGCAGCGACGGGGTGATCACCGTGACGGCCTGGCCCCTGCGCAGCGGGTAGCGGCCACCACCGATCGTCGTGTCGGTCCGTGCCTGGAGAGAGAACGCCGGAGCCGTCGGCCACAGCCGCAGCGACTCCTTGAGGATCTGGTCCAGGTAGGTGAGCCGCACCAGGTCGGAGAACCGCGGCGCCCGGTTGCCCAGCACCTCGTCCACCTGCGCGCGGGCCGACGCCAGCACCTCGGGGTGGCGCATCAGCTCGTAGAGGGTGAACGTCAGCAGGCCGCTGGTGGTCTCGTGGCCGGCGATGAGGAACGTGATGAGCTGGTAGCGCACGTTCTCGTCGGAGAGCCGCTCACCGGTCTGCGGGTCGGTGGCCATCAGCATCGTGTCGAGGATGTCGTGCTCCCCGTCGGGGAGCGGGCGACGGCGCCGCTCCGCGATGAGCTCGTCGGCCACGCTGTTGAGCAGGCGCTTGTCGTCCTCGTAGCGGTGGCGGGTGCGCACCATCAGGCCGGTCTGGCCGGGAAGCCGGTTGCCCCGCTCCCCGGACTCGACGAGCGCGCGCACCATCGCGTCGACGAACGGGTTCATCTGCTCGGAGTAGAAGCTGTTGAAGCGGTGGCTGAACGAGCAGAGCGCGATCGTGTCGAGCGTGAGCCGGGTGGTGTTGTCGGCGACGTCGATGCGGTGCTCGGCGCCGAGTCGCTCCCACTTGAGCAGGAGCTGATCGGCGATGTCGACCATGCCGTCGAACATCTCGTGCAGCGCCGCCGGGCCGAAGGCGGGCATCAGGATGCGGTGGGCGGCGCCCCAGTTCGGCTCCTCGGTCTCGGCCGTGAACAGCCCGTCTCCTGCGAAGTCGCGGACGTGCCGCAGCGGGGTGCTGATGTTCTTGTCGAACCGCTCCTCGTCGCACAGCTCGTCGACGAGCTCCTGGGAGCCGACGAAGATCAGCTCGGTGCCGAGGATCTCCAGCCGGAAGATCGGACCGTGCTCGTCGATCAGGTCGACCAGCGAGAAGATCCCCTTCTCGGGGTCGATGTCGCGCAGGTTGCCGATGATCGGACGGGGCCTGGGTTGCGGGATGGGCTCGTAGGTCGCGCTGGTGGTCACGATGTCTCCCCGACAGGTCGTGTGGGTGTGTGGAGCGCCGGATCGAGCCCGAGCACGCCCGCGGCGAGCTCGACGATCAGGCGCTGCAGGTGCTCGCAGTCGAGCCGGACCTCCTCGTGGTCCTGGCTGAGCACGGCGTCGACGATCAGGCGCAGGGCCAGCACGGTGCGGAGGCGGTGCTCCGCGGAGTCGACGGCGCCGGCGAGCGTCTCGATCACGCGGACGACGAGGCCGTTGAGCTCCTCGCGGGCCGGGTCGACGCAGCCCGGCCGGGTGGACTCGAGCAGCAGCTCGACCAGCCCCGGCCGGTCCTGGGTGAGCCGCCCGACCGCGTCGAGCATGGCGACCGTGCGGGCCGTTCCCGCCGGTGTCGCGGCCGCGGTGGCGAGCACCTGCTCGACGACGAGGCGGGTGGCTTCGACGGTGGCGTCGTAGAGGGCCTGCTTGCTGGGGAAGCGGTGCAGCAGGCCGGTCTTGGAGTAGTCGACGGCGTCGGCCACCTGCTGCACCGACGTCCGGGCGAACCCGTGCACGGCGAACGCGTGCGCCGCCGCGTCCAGGATCACGCGGTCGATCTGCTCGCTGGTCGGACGCATGGCACCGGCCCCTCTCCCGGTCCTGCGGACCGATGTGGTCCATGCTGGACCAAATTGGTCCAGCGTCGCAACCCCGCACGCTGTGGCGGCCGCCACGCGGCTATCGTCCGATTTCAGTTGAAAGCTCAATCGAATCTCGAAGGTCTCGTGCCCTGCGCACGCACTCGAAGCGATGGCTCATCGGCGGCGTGCTCGCCGTCGCGCTGCTCGCGGTCGGCAGCGCAGTCGGCGCGGCCCCGACCGGCACCGTGGACGGCACCCACCAGGCCACCGCCACGCTCACCGCCACCCGCAACGGCGCCGCCATCGACATCGCGGGCAGCATCCCGATCACCTTCGCCGACTACGGCGTCACCGCTCCCACCATCGGCGGCTTCGTCACGGTGGACCCGGCCGGGCAGATCGAGTTCCTCGTGACGCTCGCCGCGAGCCGACGCGTGCCCGTTGGCTGCATCTCGAATCGAACCGCTACCGGCGGGTCACGCGTAGGTTCAAGCGTGTGGCCAACCTCGTGGACCCGCTCTCGGGCCTGCCCGCCTCCCGCCTGCTCATCGAGCAGGGGGTGATGGGGTGACGGCCGCGGCCGCAGCGATCGCCGGGATCGGCGGCGCCGTACCCCCGCGCGTGGTCACCAACGAGGAGCTGATCGAGCGCATCGACTCGTCCGACGAGTGGATCCGGGCGCGCACCGGCATCCGGCAGCGCCACTACGTCGACCCCGGCACGGCCACGTCCGACCTCGCGGTCGAAGCAGGCGCCCGCGCGCTCAAGTCGGCGGGCATCGACGCCGTCGACGTCGTCATCGTGGCCACCACCACCCCCGACCACAGCTGCCCCGCCACCGCACCCGCGGTCAGCGGGCGGCTGGGACTGGGCACGGTGCCCGCGTTCGACGTCAACGCCGTGTGCTCCGGGTTCCTCTACGGGCTCACCGTCGCGTCCAGCATGATCCGCGCGGGTGCGGCCGAGACCGCGCTGCTCATCGGGGCCGACACCTTCTCCACGATCATCGACCCCACCGACCGCGCCACCGCGTTCCTCTTCGGCGACGGCGCAGGCGCGGTGGTGCTGCGCGGGGCGGAGCTGGGCGAGGACGGCGCGATCCTCGACATCGAGCTCGGCAGCGACGGTGCGATGGAGAACCTGATCATCGTGCCCGGCGGCGGTTCCCGGCGCCCGGCCAGCGACGACCCGGCCGACGCGTTCTTCACCATGCAGGGCCAGAGTGTCTACCGCCACGCCGTGGGGTTCATGACGGCCGCCACCCGCTCCGTGCTCGCGCGCGTGGGCTGGGCCCCTGGCGACGTCGACTGGTTCGTCGGCCACCAGGCCAACAGCCGCATCCTCCAGGCCACGGCCAACCGGCTCGCCATCGCGCCCGAGCGCGCGCTGATGAACCTCGACCGCGTCGGCAACACCGCCGCCGCCTCCATCCCGCTCGCGCTGGCCGACGCGGCCGACGCCGGCACCCTGTGCGCCGGCGACAAGATCGCGCTCGCCGCGTTCGGTGGCGGCGCCACCTGGGGTGCCGCGGCCCTGACGTGGCCCGACCTGGCCTGACTCCACCGCGCCGACCCCACCGCGCCGACCCCACCGCGCCGACCCAGCAGCCACCGCGCCGACGTCTCGACATCGGCGCCGTGGCCAACTGGTTGGCGCGGTCGGTTGTGCGTCGGGCCCTCAGCCCGTGACGTCCAGCGCCCGCGCCAGCGGCACCCCTGGTCGATAGGCCAGGTGCAGATGGTTGGGGGCGTCGAGCACGGCCAGGTCGGCCCGCATCCCGGGGCGCAGCACCCCGATGTCGGTGCGGCGCAGCGCCTGCGCGCCGCCCGCCGTCGCCGCCCACAGCGCCTCGGTGGGGGTCAGCCCCATCTCCCGGACCGCCAGGGCGATCATCAGCGGCATCGACGACGAGTTGCAGGTGCCGGGGTTGCAGTCGGTGGCCAGCGCCACCGTGGCGCCCGCCGCGAGCAGCCGACGCGCGTCCGGGTAGGGCGAGCGCGTGGAGAACTCGACACCCGGCAACAGCGTGGCCACCGTGTCGCCGCCGGCGAGCGCCGCGACGTCCGCGTCGGTCAGGAACGTGCAGTGATCGACGCTGGCGGCGCCCAGCTCCACGGCCAGCGCCACGCCCGGACCGTGGCCGAGCTGGTTGCCGTGGACCCGCAACTGCAGCCCCGCCGCCGCGCCCGCCTCCAGGACGGTGCGGGCCTGGTCGCCGTCGAACGCGTGCGGGCTGCCCGGCTCGCAGAAGACGTCGATCCACCGGGCGTGCGGCGCGCAGGCCGCGAGCATCTCCCCCGCCACGAGCGCCACGTAGTCGTCGGGCCTCGACCCGGCGGGCACCACGTGCGCGCCGAGGAACGTCGTCTCGGGCGTCACCTCACCGGCCAGCCGCAGCGCCCGCACCTCGTCCGCGACGGTCAGGCCGTAGCCGCTCTTGATCTCGACGGTGGTGGTGCCCTGCGAGCGCATCTCCGCGACCCGCGACGCCAGCAGCGCGCGCAGGACGTCGTCGGACGCGGCGCGGGTGGCCGTGACGGTGCGGGCGATCCCGCCGCCGTCGTAGCGGACCCCGGCCATGCGCGCGGCGAACTCGTCGGCGCGGTCGCCGTCGTAGACGAGGTGGGAGTGCGGGTCGACGAACCCGGGCACCACCGTGCGCCCGCCCACGTCGACGCGGCTGTCCGCCGCGGGGGCGGCACCGGCGGGTCCGACCCAGCCGATGAGCCCGTCCTCGACGAGGATGGCGGCGTCGTGCAGGGTGCCGAGCTCGGCGTCCTGCGTGACGAGCTCACCGATCCCGGTGACCAGCCTGCTCACGAGAGGGCCTGGCTGTACATGATGAACCCCGGGCGGTCGGCGACCTGGTCGTAGAGGCGGCGCGCGATCGAGTTGGTCTCGTGGGTGTGCCAGTAGACGCGCGGCGAACCCGCCAGTCGGGCCTGCTCGTCGACGGCGGCGATCAGTGCCCGGCCCACACCCTGGCCGCGGGTGGCCGTATTGGTGAACAGGTCCTGCAGGTAGCAGAGCGGGGCGATCGCCGTGGTCGAGCGGTGGTACAGGTAGTGCACCAGCCCGACGAGGCCGCGGTCGGTCTCGGCCACCAGCGCGTGCACCGGCTCGTAGGCGTCGAAGAAGCGCTGCCACGTGACCTGCGTGATCGACGCCGGCAGCGCCGTGTCGCCCGCGCGCCCGTAGAAGGCGTTGTAGCCCTCCCACAGCGGCAGCCACCCCTCCAGGTCGCCGCGCTCGATGGGACGGATGTGCACCGGGTCGGCCATGTCCCCATTGTTCACACCGGCTCCCACAGCGGTGCGATGGCCGAGCGCAGCATCCCCCCGACGTCGCCGAGCCGGTGCCGCCCGCCGGACACGACCAGCGCCCCGTCCACGAGCACGGTGTCGACGTCCGCGGCGGTGGCGGCCAGCAGGATCTGCGCCGGGTCGGCGCCTGCCGTGCGGACGGTGTCGGTGCGCACCGCCACCAGGTCGGCACGGGCGCCGGTCAGCAGCCGTCCGGCATCGGGGTGGCCCAGCGCGGTGTGCGCGGTGAGTGCCGCGAGCAGCTGCGGCGGGGTGAACCGGCCGCGCTCGCCGGTGGCGAGGCGTTCGTGCATCTCGAGCGCGCGGGCCTCCTCGATGAGGTCGACGACGGCGTGCTGGTCGCTGCCCAGCGACAGCGCCACGCCGGCGTCGTGCAGGGCCCGGGCCGGGCCGATGCCGTCGGCGAGGTCGCGCTCGGTGGTGGGGCAGAAGCAGGCCCCCGTGCCGGTGGTGCCCAGCAGGGCGACATCGTCGCCGGTCAGGTGCGTGGCGTGCACGGCGGTGGTGGTCGCCGCGAGCACCCCCTCGGCGGCCAGCAGCCCCGTCGGGGTCAGGCCGTGGTGGGCCAGGCAGGCCTCGTTCTCGGCGGGCTGCTCGGAGAGGTGGACGTGCAGCGGGCGGCCCGCCGCCACCGCGGCCACCGTGCTCAGCGCCGTGCGGGGCACCGCGCGCACCGAGTGCACGGCGACGCCGTTGGCCGGACCGTGAGCCACCCGCGCCGCCCAGGCGTCGACGTCGCCGTCGGAGTAGCGGCACTGGACGTCGTCCAGGTCCGCGCCGGAGCCGTCGCGGCCGAAACCACCGGCGAGGTAGCAGGTGTCCAGCAGCGTCAGCCGGACTCCCGCGTCGGCCGCTGCCTGCCGCAGCGCGTGGCCCATCGCGTTCGGGTCGGCGTAGGGGCGCCCGGCGCGGTCGTGGTGCAGGTAGTGGAACTCCCCCACCGCCGTGACACCGGCCAGCGCCATCTCGGCATAGGCGGCACGGGCCAGCGCGAGGTAGGTGTCGGGGTTCAGCCGGGCGGCCACGGCGTACATCCGGTCCCGCCACGTCCAGAAGGTGCCGCCGCCATCGTGGGTGCGGCCCCGCAGCGCCCGGTGGAAGGCGTGGCTGTGGGCGTTGGCGAAGCCCGGCAGGACCACCCCGGGCAGCCGCAGGGCGGCACCCGCGGGCGTCGCGGCGGTGACGGCAGTGAAGCGCCCGTCCTCGACGACGAACGTGACCCCCGCCGCGACCCCACCCGGCAACAGCGCGTGCTCGGCCCAGTACGCGGTCATCGCGCGAGCTCCGCGACCACACGGGTCAGTGCGCGCACGCCGTCGAGGCAGTCGGCCTCCTCGGCGAACTCCGCGGGCGAGTGCGAGACGCCGGTCGGGTTGCGGACGAACAGCATCGCGGTCGCGATGCCCGCCGTCGCCAGTATCCCGGCATCGTGGCCGGCGCCGGTGGCGAGCACCGGAGCGTCGTCGAGCAGCGCGGCCAGGCGGGCGGTGAGCGCGGTGTCGAAGGGGGTGGCGCCCGTCCAGGACTCCTCGGCGACGGTGCCACCGTGGCCGGCCGCCAGCTCGGTCAGCTCCGCCACCACCGCGCGCACGTCTGCGGTCGCGGCACCACGCGCATCCAGCCAGGCCGTGACGTGTGACGGGATCGCGTTGACGCCACCCGGGTCGATGCGCACCTTGCCGCAGGTCGCGACGGTGCCGTGCCGGGTCGCGGCGGACCGGGCGGCCAGCACGAACTCGGCCAGTGCCAGCATCGGGTCGCGGCGGTCGACCAGCCGGGTGGTGCCGGCGTGGTTGGCCTCGCCGGGCAGGTCGAGGCGCCACCGCCCGTGCGGCCAGATCTCCGAGCCGACCGCGACGGCCCGGTCCCGGTCGGCGAGCCCGCGGCCCTGCTCGACGTGCAGCTCGACGAACGTCTCGATCCGGCGCAGCGCCTCGGGGTCGGGACCCAGCGCGGCGGCGTCGCGCCCGGCCCGGGTGATCGCCTCCGCCATCGAGACGCCGTCGGTGTCGGTGAGGCCGCGGGCGCGATCGGCGTCGAGCACGCCGGTGAGGATCCGCGACCCGGCACACGCGATGCCGAACCGGGCACCCTCCTCGTCGCCGAAGTTGGCGACGGCGATCGGGCGGCCCGGCGTGAAACCCTGCTCGCGCAACGCATCCAGCGCCGCGAACGAGGAGACCACCCCCAGCGGGCCGTCGAAAGCGCCGCCGTCGGGCACCGAGTCCAGGTGTGACCCGATCACGATGCCGGGGCCGTCGGCGTCCGGGTTGCCCCACCAGGCCCACTGGTTCCCGGCGCGGTCGAGCGTGACGTCGAGGCCCCGGCGCTGCGCCTCCCCGTCGAACCATTCGCGCAGCGTGGCGTCCTCGCCGGTCCACGCGAAGCGCCGGTAACCGCCGGAGCGCGGATCGCGCCCGACGGGTGCGAGGTCGGCCCACATCGAGGAGAAGGTCATCCGGTCAGCGCTCCTGCTGGATAGATCATGTCGGCCGGTGGCCGGGCGGTGCGGCGGGCCAACGGGTAGTAGATCCCCGCGGTCACGACGAGCCCGACGATCCACGAGACGTCGGCGCCGCCGAGCGCGTCCGCGATCGGTCCGGTGTAGAGCGTCTGCGCCATGAACGGGACCTGCACGACGATCCCGATCGCGTAGGTCACCAGCGCGACGCGGTTCCACCGGCCGTAGCGGCCGTCCGGGTCGTAGAGGGCGGGGATGTCGACGCGCTCGCGGGAGATCAGGTAGTAGTCGACGAGGTTGATCGCGCTCCACGGCGTGAAGACCATGAGCAGCGCGAGCACGAAGTTCTTGAAGTTGCCCAGGAAGTCGGCCGAGGCGAGCAGCGCGATGAGCACCGACACCAGCAGGAACCCGCCGATGAAGGCGATCCGCCCGGCACGCGACACCCGGGCCGACCGGGTCGTGGAGGTGACCGCGGTCAGCAGGCACATGAACCCGCCGTAGGCGTTGAGGCAGTTGACGGTCAGCTTGCCCACCACGATCACGAGGTAGATCGCGATCGCGACGAGACCGCCGCCGGCGAGGTCGCCGAGGAAGCCGACCTGGTGGTCCAGGAACCCCGACGCGGGCACGGCCGCGATCAGCGCGCCGAACGTCATCGACCACTGCGAGCCCAGCACGCTGCCCCACAGCGTGGCGTGGAACGTCGTGCGCTCCTCGGTGGCGCGCGGCAGGTAGCGCGAGTAGTCGGCGACGTAGGGGCCGAAGGTCAGCTGCCAGCCCGCGCCCAGCGAGACGGCCAGCAGGAACGTCGCCCCGTCGAACGGCTTGAGACCGATGAGCGTGCCCAGGCCGTTGGCGCTGAGCAGGCGGAACGCGAGGTAGGTGAACCCGACGATCCCGACGACGGTGGAGACGCGGCCCAGCACGTGGATCCAGCGGTAGCCCAGCACCGCCACCACCGCCGTCAGCACGCCGAAGACGACGATGCCGACCGGCGCCGCGGCGATGCCGAGGATCTGGTTGACCGCCTGCCCCGCCAGCACCGTGCCCGTCGCGGCGAAGCCCAGGTAGAGGATCACCACCAGCACGAGCGGCACCACGGCGCCGTAGACGCCGAACTGCGCCCGGCTGGAGATCATCTGTGGCAGGCCCAGCCGCGGGCCCTGCGCCGAGTGCAGCGCCATCACCGCACCGCCGGCGAGGTTGCCGATGAGCAGCCCGATGATCGCCCACAGCGCGTCGGCGCCGAAGACCACGGCCAGCGCCCCGTCGACGACGGCCGTGATCTGCATGTTGGCGCCGAACCACAGCGTGAACTGGCTGCGCGGCGAGCCGTGCCGCTCGTCATCGGGGATGACATCGATGGACCGCTGCTCCACTCCTACTCCCCCATCCCGTCGAGAACGAAGTTATGAAGATCGAACAAGCCATTCGATCATCACAGGTTCGTTCTCGACGGCTCCTCGCGCATCGGGATGCGGATGCCGTGCGTCTCGGCGACCTCCGCGGCGTCGTCGTAGCCCGCGTCGGTGTGGCGGATGACGCCCATCGCCGGGTCGTTGGTCAAGACGCGCTCCAGCTTCTGCGCGGCCAGCTCGGTGCCGTCGGCGACGGTGACCTGCCCGGCGTGCAGCGACCGGCCGATGCCGACGCCGCCGCCGTGGTGGATCGACACCCACGTGGCGCCCGACGCGGTGTTGACCAGCGCATTGAGCAGCGGCCAGTCGGCGATGGCGTCGGAGCCGTCGGCCATGGCCTCGGTCTCGCGATAGGGCGAGGCGACCGACCCGGTGTCGAGGTGGTCGCGGCCGATCACGACCGGCGCGGACAGCCGACCGTCGGCCACCATCTCGTTGAACCGGGCGCCCGCCTTGTCGCGCTCGCCCTGGCCCAGCCAGCAGATACGGGCCGGGAGGCCCTGGAACGCGACCTTCTCGCGGGCGGCGCGGATCCAGCGGTGCAGCCGGTCGTCGTCGGGGAACAGCTCCAGCACGGCGTCGTCGGTGGCGTGGATGTCGGCCGGGTCGCCGGAGAGCGCGGCCCACCGGAACGGGCCGCGGCCCTGGCAGAACAGCGGCCGGATGTAGGCGGGCACGAAGCCGGGGAACGCGAACGCGCGGTCGTAGCCGCCCTGGCGGGCCTCGTCACGCAGCGAGTTGCCGTAGTCGAAGACCTCGGCGCCGCCGTCGAGGAACCCGACCATCGCCTCGACGTGCCGGGCCATCGACTCGCGCGCCCGGTCGGTGAACTCCTCGGGCTTCGTGGCGGCGTAGTCGGCCCAGTCGTCCATGTCGACACCGGCGGGCAGGTAGGACAGCGGGTCGTGCGCGGAGGTCTGGTCGGTGACGATGTCGACCTCGACGCCGCGGCGCAGCAGCTCCGGCAGCACGGTGGCGCAGTTGCCGACCAGTCCGACGGACACGGCCCGGCGCTCGCGGCGCGCGGTGGCGCAGCGGGTGATCGCGTCGTCGAGGTCGGTGGCGAGCTCGTCGAGGTAGCGGTGCTCGACGCGGCGGGTCAGCCGGGACTCGTCGACGTCGATGACGAGGCAGACACCGCCGTTGAGGGTGACGGCGAGCGGCTGCGCGCCACCCATGCCGCCGCAGCCGCCGGTGACGGTCAGGGTGCCGGCAAGCGTCCCGTCGAAGCGCTTGTCGGCGATGGCCGCGAACGTCTCGTAGGTGCCCTGCAGGATGCCCTGGGTACCGATGTAGATCCACGAGCCCGCGGTCATCTGGCCGTACATGGTGAGACCGAGCTGCTCGAGGCGGCGGAACTCCGGCCACGTCGACCAGTCGCCGACCAGGTTGGAGTTGGCGATGAGCACGCGGGGCGCCCACTCGTGGGTGCGCATGACGCCCACGGGCTTGCCCGACTGCACGAGCATCGTCTCGTCCTCGCGCAGCGTGGTGAGCGTGCGCACCATGGCGTCGAACGCGCCCCAGCTGCGGGCGGCGCGCCCGGTGCCGCCGTAGACGACCAGGTCGTCGGGGCGCTCGGCCACCTCGGGGTCGAGGTTGTTCATGAGCATCCGCATCGGCGCCTCGGTCTGCCAGCTGCGGGCGGTGAGCGTGGTGCCGCGTGCGGCGCGCACCGGACGTGCTCCGTCCATGATGGATCCTTTCCTACCGGAGCGGTCCGGTGATCGTCTCTGCTGCGGTGACGGCGGTGCCCGCGACGACGCACGCGACGGCGGCGTCGATCTCGGGGGCGAGGTGGCGGTCCGGGCCGGGCCCGGCGACTCCTGTGCGGAGCGCGTCGCGGGCGGCGGCGGTGGCCGGGGCGGGGATGAGCGGGGCGCGCAGGTCGAGTGCGCGGGCGGCGGTGAGCAGCTCGATCGCGAGCACCCGGGTCAACCCGT